>JAYEFW010000291.1:0-2691 GCA_034658795.1 Thermodesulfobacteriota bacterium | reverse complement strand
GTGGTTCTTGATGACTTGTCTTCCGGCAGTCTTTCCAACCTGGAACAAGTAAAAGATAAAATCACTTTCTACAAAGGCGATATACAAGATCAAAAAATTTTAATGAAAGCTGCTAAAAACTGCGAGGTAATTTTCCATCAGGCAGCAATGGTATCTGTAACAAAAACTGTAGATAATCCGGTTGATTCCGCATTTATAAACGACATTGGAACACTCATTGTACTTGATGCCGGGCGAAAAAATAAAGTCAAAAGAGTTGTTCTTGCAAGTTCAAGTGCTGTTTACGGAGATGACCCGCTTTTACCAAAACATGAAAACATGCCGTTGAAACCAATGAGCCCTTATGCCGTTCAAAAGCTTACCGGAGAACTTAATGCGCGTATCTACCATGACCTGTATGGGCTTGAAACAGTCTGTCTCCGTTATTTTAACGTATATGGTCCAAGACAGGACCCATCATCACCTTATTCAGGTGTTATATCGATTTTCATGACCAAGGCTGTTTCAAAAAAGCCTCCTCTAATATACGGAGACGGAAAACAGTACAGAGACTTTGTTTTTGTTAAAGATGTTGTAAAAGCTAATCTGCTTGCCGCAACTGAAGATGATGCAGCCGGACAAATATTCAATATAGGAACCGGCAAACATGTTAGTATAAATAGTCTCTGGGATATGATAAGCCTTTTTTCCGGCTTAAAGATTGAACCCGAATACATACCATCAAGGCCGGGAGATATTATAGAATCAGTTGCAAGTATAGAACAGGCAAAATCGGCGCTTGGGTTTGAACCTGATTATTTGTTTGAAAAAGGGCTTGAGATTGCTTTTAAATGGTATAAAGATTCAAGGAAGTAAAAATTATTTAACATTTTAGCCTTATGAAACAAATCGGCTGTGCGCGAGCTTTAGGTATAATACATTAAAACCATGAAAAACTCTCGCATAACATATCATAAAGAAAGAACTCGCCGCGAATTTAAATATATGATTGCAGTTCAGCGAAATTTTATAGAGAAATACATAATCCTGACAGGTTCTTTCTTAATGATATCTAATGCGTTCAAACAGTTTCCTGATTTGAATGTATCACATCTGAAGCTCTTGCGGAGATAGATTTACAAAAAGTCTTTTGCGAACGTGCATTAAGCAATTTTGTCACAATTTAAAATACTAAGCTTAGGTTAAACAGGAGTTGAATATGAATTTCCAATTTAACAGAGTACTAATTACGGGAGCTGCCGGATTTATAGGTTTTCACCTTTCAATGAGACTATTAAAAAATGGCTGTCATGTTACCGGTATTGATAACTTAAATTCTTACTATGATGTAAAGCTTAAAGAAGCTCGCCTTGAAAAGCTGACATCATTTGAAAACTTTTCTTTTTATAAAATGGATATTTCGGACAAAAAAAGTCTTGAAGCAATCTTTAATAATACAAAGTATGATGTTGTAGTTAATCTTGCAGCCCAGGCCGGGGTCAGATATTCTATTGAAAATCCTCATGCTTATGTGGATTCAAATATTGTAGGCTTTGTTAATTTGCTTGAAGCTTGCAGGCACAACGATGTGAAGCATCTGGTTTTTGCCTCATCCAGCTCTGTTTATGGAGCAAATACAAAAATGCCGTTTTCGGTTCATAACAATGTAGATCATCCTGTATCTCTTTATGCTGCAACAAAAAAAGCAAATGAACTAATGGCTCATGCGTACAGCCATTTATATGGCATGGCCTGTACAGGGCTCAGATTTTTCACGGTCTATGGCCCATGGGGCCGTCCGGACATGGCTCTCTTTCTCTTCACAAAAGCAATTCTTGAAGAAAAACCAATAAAGATATTCAACCACGGCAGGATGCAACGAGACTTTACTTATATCGACGACATTACAGAAGGTGTTGTCAGGATAATGGCCAGACTGCCCGAACCTGATCCAACATGGAACGGAGATAATCCTGATCCTGGAACATCATACGCAAGATATAAAATTTACAATATAGGTAACAATAATCCTGTTGAACTAATGGAATTTATTGGTGTGATAGAAAAAGTACTCGGCAAAAAAGCTAAAAAGGAATTTCTTGATCTTCAGCCCGGAGATGTGCCTGCCACGTATGCAGATATTGATGATTTGATAAAAGATGTTGGTTTTAAACCTGAAACAACCATTGAGACAGGTATAAAACAATTTATTTTATGGTATAATGATTACTATTTAGGTGGATAGGCTGAAGGTGGAAGGTGTATAGTATGCGCTACCAATTATATCCAGCAGCTTGATGCAGCACTGTTGCGGCCAGGTCGTTTCGACTGCATCATTCCAGTTGGAGGTTTGGATGATCAGGGTCGACGAACTATTTTTGAGTATTTTCTGTCAAGCACCAATCGGGGCGAAACAGACGTAGAGAAAATCATTTCCATGATCCCGCTTTTTACCCCTGCGGACATCGAATACCTTTTCCAGAAGGTCAGGCAATACGCTTTTGAGAAGGAATACGCCAAAGGAGAGGATTACCGTGTCACAACGGAAACATTTGTGGAAATAATTCCTAAAGTCCGGCCTACGCTTACTAATGAAATTATAGAAGAATTTGAACGGGATTGCGACCGTTACACCCGGTATTAGGCGATCCTTGCGGTGTTGTTCATCTTATTTTTTTCTCTTTGGTTGCATAGTATTTTTGTTTTTGATAT
>JAYEFW010000290.1:0-2331 GCA_034658795.1 Thermodesulfobacteriota bacterium | reverse complement strand
AGGCTTTCGAGATCATATAAGGTACGCACCGGTTCATAAAAAATATGGATAATAACATGACCGTAATCCATAATAACCCAGTGCCCTTCTTCTTGACCCTCAACGCTAAGCGGCTTTATTCCTTTCTTTTTCAGATCTACCTGAATAGATTCAGCAACCGCTCTAACCTGGCGATTAGAAAGCCCGCTGCAAATTATAAAATAATCTGCAATAGAAGTCAGCCCCCGAACATCCAGAACAACCAGCCCTATAACTTTTTTTTCCAAAACTGCTTTAACGTAAACGTCAAGAGAAGGATCAAGTTCATAAATCATATATAAAGTCCTTTGCTGATTATAAAGTCTTCGACCTTTTTAGGAACAAAAAGTTTAATGGGCCGGCCTTTCTTTATAAAAAGACGAATTTGAGTTGATGAAATGTCAAGTGAATCTATATCGACAAAAAAAATTGCCTGTTTTTCGTCATGTACAAAGCATGATCGGGAAATGGAAAATTTATAGGTGCCGGATATTTTTCCCTTAATATAATCTTCAAGAACTTTCCATTTCAACGCTCCCTCAGTATCTACACCTCCAGGCCGTGTCATAACAATAAAAGATGTAAGACAAAAAAGATCTAAAAATGATTTCCAGGTATCTATTTCAAGAAAGGCGTCAATACCAAGAATAAGATAAAGTCTGCAATAATCCGGCAGAATGGATTTAAAGTGATTAATGGTATCAATAGTATATGATGGGCCTGAACGCTTTAGCTCAACATCGGAAATAATAACGGACTTCAAAAGTTCAGGATATTCTGAAACAGATAGGCGAATCATCTCAAGGCGGTATTTTGCATCGACAACATCACCCGGCTCCTTGTGTGGAGGAAGAGCTGCCGGGATTATATAAAATTTATCCAGGGCAAAACGATTTTGCACCTCCTGAATAGCTCTAAGATGCCCTACGTGAATCGGATTAAAAGTCCCTCCGAACAACCCTATATGTTCCAAAAAAACAGACCTTTCAGTAACGGTTTACAGTTCACGATTTTGCCTGATCCCTAATCCCTAATCCCTGCCCCCTAATCTCTGACCTGTCCCTCTCCAAAAACAACAAACTTGGTTGTTGTTAATTCATTAACACCCATAGGCCCAAAGGCATGAAGTTTTGAAGTGCTTATACCTATTTCCGCTCCAAGTCCAAGCTGCCCACCATCGTTAAAACGAGTAGAAGCATTGACAATAACAACTGATGAATCCACTTCACGTACAAAACGCCTTGCCCTGTTATAATCTGAAGTCACGATTACATCTGTATGGCTTGATCCATATCTTGCGATGTGCGTAACAGCTTCATGCATATCTTCCACAACTTTCACTGCAAGAACAAGATCAAGAAATTCCGCCGGCCAGTCATCTTCCACGGCATTTGCCGCCTCTGGTAAAATTCGACATGTTTCAGGGCAGCCCCTTATTTCTACACCTGCTTCAACAAAACGTTTTCCTATGGCCGGCAAAAAATTCTCAGATACGGATTTGTGGACAAGCATTGTTTCCATAGCATTGCAAACACCCGGACGCTGAACTTTTGCATTAAAACAAATATCCTCAGCCATTGCAAGATCCGCCCCCTCATCAACATATACATGACATACGCCCTTGTAGTGTTTTAAGACCGGTATTTTCGAGTTCTCTACCACAAAACGTATCAGGCCTTCACCGCCTCGAGGAATAATAAGATCAATAAATTCTTCCTGTTTCAAAAGAACATTAACAGCATCTCTGTCCCTTATGGGTACAACTTGCGCTGCTCCCTCAGGAAGTCCGGATTCTTTAAGGGCATTACTTATTATAGCAGATAGCGCCTGATTTGAATAAAGAGCTTCGGAGCCTCCACGAAGTATCACTGCATTTCCAGCTTTCAAGCAAAGACCCGCAGCATCTACAGTAACATTTGGTCTTGACTCATAGATAATACCAATAACACCGAGAGGTATGCGCATACGTGACACTTCTAACCCGTTGGGCCTAAGCCATGTATTACTCATCGAGCCCACAGGATCCGGAATCCGCGCCACCTCTCTGAGCCCATCTGCCATGGATTTAATTGTTGAATCCTTTACAGTGAGCCGATCAATCATTGCATTGGAAAGCCCCATTTCCCTGGCGCGTAAAAGATCCTTTTTATTTTCCTCCTGGATATATGGTGCCTCTTTCTCAATATTATCAGCTATCCTTATAAGCGCTTCATTTTTTTTATCCGAAGGGCATCTTGCCATTTCAACAGAAGCCGCTCTGGCTGCTTTTGCCATCTCAATAATTGTTGACTCAACAGACATCTGATTCCTCCT
>JAYEFW010000289.1:0-2332 GCA_034658795.1 Thermodesulfobacteriota bacterium | reverse complement strand
CAGAAAGCTCTTGAAAATATCAGGCTCGGTGACCATCAAAAGATCCTTGCCTTTAAAAAGATTGAAAAATGGCGGGATGAACTTAAGGAAGGAAACAGAGTGCTTATTGAGGAGATTCTAAACAACTATCCTGATGCAGAAAGGCAGCGCCTGACGCAGCTTGCAAGAAATGCCCGCAATGAATATGAAGCAGGAAAGGGCGTAAAATCTTCAAAGATACTTTTTCGTTATCTGAATCAGATTTCAGGCCCTTGAGGGGGCTTTGGTGTCATTTTTTGACGACCAGGAAGAAATCTACAGATGCCATATTACCGAAAACGATACACCATAATGTTCACACACCGATGAAATTATTGTATCAGATGTCGGAGATAGACTTTTTGATTGAGGAACCTCACAGCTTTTTTTCTTAAAATAATATTTTTCTTTTATTCTTGTTATGAAACTTTCCGAACCAAAAAATGATGGAAGTTTCTTTAATGAGAACAGCCTTGTAACTTCTTCTGAATCACCTTTTTGCATAAATTCAATGAACGGTTTCAGTCTGCCCTGTTTTTTTGGGGTTATCATGGAAAAAATATAATCTTTGTGTAATCAGTTCCACTTTTTCGCATATGACAGATAACCTTTGTAGCTGCTCCATTCATAATCCGTGATATCTTTAACTAAACCTGCTTTTACCGGGTTCTTATGTATATATCTCATTAGCTGCAGAAGATGGCTGTCATTACAGACAAGAATCGACTTGTACCTTCCCTTGAAAAGCTGACCATCAAATTCATGTCTTCTGTTATATCTCTGGGTGTACACGCTGTTCAAATGCCTCATGCATCTTGAAATATTTGCATCAGGAGTTTGCAGCAGGATATGATAATGTTATGTTGAGTAATTAATTATGTTGAGTAGACCCCATTTTTGCCAATTAAACGTATGTATACCAAGCTCTACACAAAGATTTACTCAACATAATTTTTAAGTCCAAAATGCCCACATCGAAGCACAAAGACGAATCCTATAAATGATTATTCGTTCTTCCTCTATTTCAAAAAGGATTCTGTAATCGCCGACTCTTAGCCGATACTCTGGAGTAAAATTTGTTAAACGTTTTATATCTCCCTTGAGGCCACCTGACATCATTTCAATTTGCTCAAAAATATGTGTCAATTGAGATTTGGGAATTTTTCTACAATCTTTCAAAGCTCTTGGTTTGAATTCAATTTTGCATTTCATCTTTTTGCCAAAGCTCGAAATTTATTAATTTTAGTAGCGAACGGCGCGCATGACCGGCCGGGAAAGCCAACGATGTATTGGCAAAAGCGAATTTTGTGAAAGACTTGGCTATAGCAAAAAATGCCCCGGCTTTCCCGGTCGGAGTCAATGCGTTGGTTCGAATGCCATCAGGCTGAAGCTCGATGCAATCTCTCTGCAAGCCAGATCTTGATAATTGACTGTCGGGGAACACCGAGTCGCTTGGCCTCCTTATCCAGAGAATGAATCATCCAGAGCGGAAAATCAACATTGACTCTTTTTTGCTCCTGTTCAGGTCGTCTGGCTTTTGAAAGATCCAGGTGCTTTATAACGCTCTTCCCCTCGTCAAACTTCTTATCAAAGTCTTTAGCTTTCATATATCTCAATCTCCTCATCTCTCGCCCGGCGCACAGAGATAATCCTTATGTTCTCACCACGATATGTGATAACTCCTGACCAATGTTTTACTGCTATCTTTCCAACAACCAAAAACCTCTGTTCATCCGTTGTTCTTGCCGGGATCTGCAATAAGTCGGAATCCTCCCAAAGCGCTTGGGCTTCAACAAAATCAATCCCATGCTTCTTTTTATTCTGTTTTGATTTTATCGGGTCAAATTCAAATTGCATGGTATAAATATTATATCTATTTGGAATATTTTATCAACCAAAAATATATTAGATATCTAAATTCGAACGATTTAAATGTTAAGAAATAAATCAATGATATTGGATATCAATATATTATTTCTTGATTTTAATCATATCTTAATATAGCATAATTTTAATGAAAAAGCAAGAATTTTATAATCACAAAAAACCTCGTAAACTACTGGATCAGGTACGCGATGTCATGCGTTTAAAACACTATGCTTTTCGTGCCGAGTGTACTTACATAAGCTGGATCAAACGGTTCATCCTTTTTCACGACAAAAAACATCCCAAGGAGATGGGGGAATCAGCAGCGCCTTCCAATTGTTATGAGCAAGGAGGAAACACAGATATTGCTGAGCGGTATGAGCGGCACGACACAGCTTATGGCAAAGCTGCTTTATGGAAGCGGTCTCAGGCTGATGGAATGTATCCG
>JAYEFW010000288.1:2264-10197 GCA_034658795.1 Thermodesulfobacteriota bacterium | reverse complement strand
ACATTACATCTATTAATTCTCGAAGATAACCAGGATGATGCTGAATTGGCAGTAAAGGAACTCGAACGTAAAGGGTTTAACGTGAAATGGACCAGGGTGGATACAAAAAAAGGCTTTATAGAAGCGCTTGCCGAAAAACCCGATCTGCTCCTGGCTGATTATTTTGTACCGTCTTTTGATGCTATGGCTGCATTGCAGATGTACAGGCAGCTCAAACTTGAGATTCCGCTGATCGTTTATTCAGGCAAAATCAGCGAGGAAATAGCTGTTGAATGTATGAAATCCGGCGCAACAGATTACGTTTTTAAAGACAACCTCTCCCGTCTGGGTCCTGTTGTAAAACGGGCGCTTGAGGAAATAAAAATATACCGGAAAAGCAGGCAGTCAGAGGAGGCGCTACGGGAAAGCGAGGAGAAATATAGAACTCTTTACGATTCTTCCAGAGATGCCATTATGATTCTTAGCACGGACAAAGTGTTTGTCAACGGAAATCCTGCTTGCGTAAAGATGTTTGGATGTCGGGATGAGGATGAATTTATTTCTCTAACCCCAACGGCTTTATCTCCGGAATATCAGATGGATGGAGCCTTATCAGTTGAAAAGTCTCAAAAGATGATTTCAATTGCCATGGAACAAGGCAGTCATTTTTTTGAATGGAAACACAAACGAGTAAATGGAGAAGAATTTTATGCTAGAGTTTTATTAGCAAGTATAAAATTATCTGGCAAGAAAATTTTACAAGCAACGGTCCGCGACATTACCGAGCACAAAAAACTTGAAGCCCAACTCCGTCAGTCCCAGAAAATGGAAGCCATCGGCATTCTGGCCGGCGGCGTTGCTCATGATTTCAACAATATACTGACTACCATCATCGGAAATGCCGAGCTTGCATTAATGAATGTTATCAAGGATAAATCCCTAAGCAAGGGAATAAAAGAGATCAAGAAAGCCGGGGAAAGGGCAGCCTCTTTGACACGTCAGCTTCTTGCCTTCAGCCGCAAGCAGATTGTCCAGCCTAAAATCCTGGATATTAATGAATTATTAACAGATATGGAAAAGATGCTTGGCCGCCTTATTGGAGAGGATATTGAGATGTTGACGATTCCGGCCCCTGCATTGTGGCAGGTGGAAATAGACCCAGGCCAGATTGAGCAGGTGATCATGAACCTTGCGATCAATGCCAAAGACGCCATGCCCTGTGGAGGCAAGCTCACTATTGAGACAGCCAATGCTGATTTGGACGAAAATTATTCTCACGAGCACGGCATTGAAGAAAAAAAGTCAGGCTGTTATGTGATGCTGGCTGTGAGCGATACCGGCATCGGGATGGACAAAGAAACCCATGAACATATCTTCGAGCCTTTCTTTACCACAAAGAAAGTCGGCAAGGGCACGGGGTTGGGTCTGGCCACGGTCTATGGCATTGTCAAACAGAACAATGGCTTTATCTGGGTTTACAGCGAACCTAAACAGGGAGCTACATTTAAGGTCTATCTGCCTGAAGTGAAAAAGGATGCGGACCCTGAGAAAAAAGAAAAAAAACCTGTAGTCAAACTTGCCGGTTCCGAGACTGTTTTGATTGTAGAAGATGATGGTTTACTCCGAAATCTGGCACAAAATACTCTCCAGCGGTATGGATACAAGGTGTTGGATGCTGAAAACGGCGAAAATGCCATAAGGATCTGCAAGGAGTACGATGGCCGGATTGATCTGATGATAACTGATGTGGTAATGCCAAAGATAGGCGGCAGGGAAGCAGCAAAACGGCTGCTGCCTCTCTATCCACAGATGAAGGTGATTTATATGTCGGGATACACGGACGAAGCAATTGTTCATCACGGTGTTCTGGAGCCGGGGCTGAATTTTCTTGAAAAGCCTTTTACACTGGAAGGTCTGACGCGGAAGGTGCGAGAAGTGCTGAACCAGAAGGTTGATGGTTGAAATTTTATGGTGTTCTGTTGATTTTAAAACTCATTTAAGAAGCTGGAGTTTTTACTAATGACTGAAAAACCAACCTATGCGGAATTAGAACAAATGGTAGAGGAACTGAGAAAAAGTGAAAAACAAAAACAGATCATTCTCAATGCTTCTGTAGATATGGTAATGCAATATGATACAGATTTGAGAATAGTTTGGGCAAATAAGACAGCAACTTCTATGGTTAATAAAGCTGCTCATGATATTGCAGGGCATCAATGCTACAAAATATTTCAGAATAGAGATACCCATTGCCCAGGTTGCCCTTGCTTAAAAGCCTTGGAAACCGGAAATGTTGAAAATAAAATTATGCATTATCCTGCTATGGGTGTTGTAGGTGAGTCTTATTGGAACAATTGTGCTGTGCCAATAAAAAATGATAGCGGTCAAATTGTCGAACTCGCCGAGATCGCTCGAAATATTACGCATAAGGTACTGGCAGAGCAGTCATTGCGAGAGAGTGAGGCAAAACATCGTTTATTGGCAGAGAACACGGTTGATTGTATCTGGCAGATGAATCTGGATTTGAAATTTACTTATATCAATCAGGCAATTTTCCCTTTTCTGGGATATACAACAAAAGAATGGATAGGAAGCAAACTGTCCGAACATTGTTCATCAGAAGAAACGGAAAAAATACAGGCAATAATTACTGATGTATCGGCTAACCTGCAGAATAAGACGGCTTCAGTGTTTGAAATGAATTTTTATCACAAAAATGGTGAAAAAATTCCCTGCGAAGTAAGCGGGAAAGCAATATTGGACGATGCGGGAAATCCCATTTACTTTCAGGGAACCACTCGAAATATCACTAAACGTAAGAAAGCAGAGGAAGAAAAGTTAAAACTTGAAGCCCAACTCCACCTGGCTCAAAAAATGGAAGCCATCGGAAAATTAGCCGGCGGTGTTGCTCATGATTTCAACAATATACTCACCGTCGTAATGGGGAACGCCGGTCTTGCGCTAATGGAAATCGGCAAGGATGATGCCCTGCGGCAGGAGATAGAGGAAATCAGGAAGGCAGGGGAAAGGGCAGTCTCTTTAACCCGCCAGCTTCTTGCCTTCAGCCGCAAGCAGATTGTCCAGCCTAAAATCCTGGATATTAATGAATTATTAACAGATATGGAAAAGATGCTTGGCCGCCTTATTGGAGAGGATATTGAGATGTTGACGATTCCGGCCCCTGCATTGTGGCAGGTGGAAATAGACCCAGGCCAGATTGAGCAGGTGATCATGAACCTTGCGATCAATGCCAAAGACGCCATGCCCTGTGGAGGCAAGCTCACTATTGAGACAGCCAATGCTGATTTGGACGAAAATTATTCTCACGAGCACGGCATTGAAGAAAAAAAGTCAGGCTGTTATGTGATGCTGGCTGTGAGCGATACCGGCATCGGGATGGACAAAGAAACCCATGAACATATCTTCGAGCCTTTCTTTACCACAAAGAAAGTCGGCAAGGGCACGGGGTTGGGTCTGGCCACGGTCTATGGCATTGTCAAACAGAACAATGGCTTTATCTGGGTTTACAGCGAACCTAAACAGGGAGCTACATTTAAGGTCTATCTGCCTGAAGTGAAAAAGGATGCGGACCCTGAGAAAAAAGAAAAAAAACCTGTAGTCAAACTTGCCGGTTCCGAGACTGTTTTGATTGTAGAAGATGATGGTTTACTCCGAAATCTGGCACAAAATACTCTCCAGCGGTATGGATACAAGGTGTTGGATGCTGAAAACGGCGAAAATGCCATAAGGATCTGCAAGGAGTACGATGGCCGGATTGATCTGATGATAACTGATGTGGTAATGCCAAAGATAGGCGGCAGGGAAGCAGCAAAACGGCTGCTGCCTCTCTATCCACAGATGAAGGTGATTTATATGTCGGGATACACGGACGACGCAATTGTTCATCACGGTGTTCTGGAGCCGGGGCTGAATTTTCTTGAAAAGCCTTTTACACCGAAAGGTCTGACCCTCAAGGTGCGGGAGGTGCTGGATGAGTGAATAAGAATATAACCGCACACAGGATTATAATTTCGATATTATTCGGGCTGCTTGGCTTTGTCGCAAACTTTTATTTTAGTTTCTCTTTCCCACCCTATACAGCAACCGTTTTAATAGGATTGCTGTTTCCAATGCTAATAACTCTGACCTGGGGTTGGAAGTATGGATTACTGTCGGCACTAACTGGCGGCTGTCAATCTATGTGGTGCTTATGGGGTCCCAGCAATGGTTATGCTGCGTTTTTTGTCGTGCCTCCTTTCACATTATGGATCATATGGCACGGGATCTGCGCCAACTTACGCAGAAAACAAAAAGATCATAAGTGGTGGTTAAACATATATGCTGTTGAGGTCCCATTTAGGATGCTCAGTACAATAAATCTATATACACTGAGCAGATGGGCTATAACACTAAACCCACCTCCCTGGAATTGGGCAGCTAATTCAACAAATATAATCCCATTACATTTTTCTAACTTCGTAGTTATAAAACAGGCTGTAGTTGGATATATAGTCTTGCTTCTCGCAGATGTATTACTAAAATTCAAGTTTATAAGGACATTTTTCAAACAAAAGGAGCAATATTCCCAGAAGTACACAGGCTATATTATGAGTGCCTTTATTGCTTTTGGTGTCCTATTTTGGGTTTTTGACAGCCTTCTTGGGTTCATGGTGTTTTATGACGATATCTCTTTTTTAGATTTGTTTGCACTGAATATCCCTTCCCAGCAAACATGGGCAAGGGCTTTTGTTATTGTTGCTTGTTTGATCGGAGGGTTAACAACGATCAGAATGTTTTATAGGCAACAGAAGAGCGATAAAGCCCTGCAAGAGAGTGAGGATGATTTTAAAAAACTTTTAGAATATTCCCCTGTTGCAGTAGCAATTTTAGATAAAAATGAAAATACCAAGTACGTGAATAGGAAATACGTAGAAACAGTTGGATATACTGATAATATAAATTTGTCGGACTGGTTCCTTCTTGCTTATCCTGACAAAAACTACAGGAAATTGGTGATTAAGAAATGGAATATGTGTATTGAAAAGGCATTAAAGGAAGGAAAAGAGATAGAACCATCTGAATACAATGTAACCTGCAAAGATGGCAAAGTTAGAGTAATGGAGATTTCCGGGACTTTTGTGACTGATAAAACAATAGCGATATTTACAGACATTACCGAACGTAAGCGAGCTGAAGAGGCGCTGGTAGAGAGGGAAGAAAAATTCCGTTTACTAGCAGAAAATTCTATTGATTGTATCTGGATGTTGAATACCAGGCTGAAATTTACTTATCTTAGCCCTTCTGTGGAAAGAATGATGGGGTTTAAACCGGAACAGTGGGTTGGTACAAAACTAAGATCGCATTTCAGGAAAAAAGAATTTTTAAAGGTTGGTGTTCTGGCTGTCAAAAGTCTTAAAAATTATAAGACTTTTGATTATGTTAGCTTCGAGACCAAAATGATTAACAGCAAGAACGAGGAGGTAGATTTAGAAATTTCCGGCAGGACGCTTCTCAATAGCCAGGGTAAGCTAATTGGTCTTCAGGGAGTAACCAGGGACATCGCTGAGCGTAAGCAGGCGGAGAAAGAATTAGCGAAATATCATGATCATCTTGAAGAATTGGTCAGGAAGCGTACCGAGGAACTCGACAATCGAGTTTCAGAAGTTGAGCAACTCAACATTGAAATGGTGAATCTGATGAATGACCTGCGGATCAGTAACGAAAAACTTAAAGGCACAACCAACCAATTAGGCAATGCCAACAAAGAGCTTGAAGCCTTTGCATATTCCGTGTCCCATGACCTCAGGTCCCCGCTGCGGAACATTGATGGTTTTTCCCAGATATTGCTGGAAGACTATTCGGGTATTTTAGATAAACAGGGGCGGCACTACCTGCAAAGAGTAAGGGCAGGCACGCAGAATATGGGCCAACTGATAGATGACATTCTCAGTCTTTCCCGCAGTGGACGTCATCACATGAACAAAAAAACAATCAATATGGAGTCTATTGTTAAAGAAGTTTGCAAATCACTTGAAAATGAATTAAAAGATAGGAAGGTTGACTTTATAATTCATGAATGTCCAACTGCTCTTGCTGATTCTCATCTTGTAAAAATCGTGTTAACGAACCTGCTGTCCAATGCGTTGAAGTTTACCAGAATCCGCAAAAATGCGAAAATTGAAACAGGTTCCATGACTGAAGATGGCCATACGGTCTTTTTTATAAAAGATAATGGCACTGGTTTTGATATGAATTATGCTGATAAACTGTTTATTCCGTTTCAGCGGCTCCATCGTGCAGAAGAATATGAAGGTTCGGGTATCGGCCTGGCAATTGTTCAACGTATAATTCACAGGCATGGCGGCCGGATCCGGGCGGAATCGGAGATAGATGTGGGAACGACGTTTTATTTTACTTTTTCCGTTTAACGGACTACGGGTTATAGGGGTTATGGAAGGAAAAAAATGCGGCCGGAAGATATAAAAATTCTTTTAATTGAAGATAATCCTGATGATGTTGAGTTAACATTAAGGGCATTTAAAAAACACAATCTTGCCAATCATATTACTGTTGCCAGGGACGGTGAGGAGGCCTTGGACATTATATTTCAACGCAGGAAGGAAGTCGCCGGAAGGTTGAAACCGGATCTTATATTGCTGGACCTGAAGCTGCCCAAGGTAGATGGAATGGATGTCCTCAAACAAATCAAGAAAAATTCGGAAACAAAAGTTATTCCTGTGATTATTTTAACATCCTCAAAAGAAGAAAATGACCTGGCTGAAAGTTACCGGCTTGGCGCAAACAGTTATATCCGCAAGCCTGTAAACTTTGAGAACTTTACCGGGGTCGTAATGCAGTTGGGGTTATACTGGCTGTTAATAAATGAACCGCCTCCACAAAAACAGAGATAATTGATAGCAAGGAGTAACGACAATGGCTAACATCCTGGTTGTAGATGATGAAGAATCCGTTCGACACCTGTTAAGCCGGATGCTTTTAAGAGGTGGATACGAATGCACCCTGGCTGTTGATGCGGCAGAGGCCCGTAAATTCATTAAAGATCAGAATTTCAAGCTGATCTTGTGCGATGTAACTATGCCGGGGGAGTCCGGCATAGATTTCATCCGATATGTTGCGGCCGAATATCCGGATACAGCGACAATAATGGTGACAGCTATAGATGATCCCGATATTGCCGAAACAGCCCTGGAGGCAGGAATTTATGGGTATATGATTAAGCCTTTTAACGCGAATGAGTTGATCATTAACGTTCGTAATTCCCTGCGTCGTCGTGAGCTTGAAATTGCAGATGGAGCTTACCGCAGGAACCTGGAACAGATGGTGGAAAAACGCACTGCTGAATTACAAGAAACACTGGAAGGGACTATTTTCGCCTTGACAATGACCGTTGAATATAGGGATCCATATACATCCGGCCATCAGCAAAGGGTGGCTGATCTGGCCAGTGCCATAGCAAAAGAAATGGGTTTTCCAAAAGATAAGATAATGGGGGTTCGTATGGCCGGGGTGCTTCATGATATCGGCAAAATAGCGGTTCCTGTAGAGATTCTCAGCAAGCCCGGTCGATTAAGCAAAACGGAATTTGAGCTTATTAAAAATCACTCTCAAGTCGGTTACGATATATTGAAATCAATAAGATTTCCATGGCCTCTTTCTCAAATCATTCTTCAACATCACGAAAGAATGGATGGTTCCGGATATCCCAACGGGCTTTTAGGTAACGAAATATTAATTGAGGCCAGGATTATAGGGGTTGCGGATGTTGTTGAAGCAATGGCATCTCACCGACCTTACAGGCCTGCCCTCGGTATTGATAAAGCTTTAGAAGAAATCTCAAATAATAAAGGTAAATATTATGACGCTGAGGCAGCAAATGCGTGTTTGAGGGTTTTTAAAGATAAAAAATTTGAGTTTAAATTAAAATAAATCCAGC
>JAYEFW010000288.1:0-2164 GCA_034658795.1 Thermodesulfobacteriota bacterium | reverse complement strand
ATTTATTTTTTTACAGGTATACGTACTTCACTCCTCTTGATACTTAATCGGCTGATACTGACCGTTTTTTCTCCATTCAGCTTTTTCAATACCAGTGTGCTTTCAACTACCATCCATATTTCAAGGAGAAAAACCGCCAGCCCGATGAATAGCAGCAGCCAGTTTGAAGTAATAAAGAATTTGTTAAGATTGATGAGCATAGCCCATCCGGTTATAAACAGCATGAATACCATAGGAATTATGGTATATACAATTTGAATCTTTTTACGGGCAAGATACACAGTAATTAAAAGAAGTGCCAGCCCTGCCAGCAGTTGATTAACCGATCCAAACAGGGGCCATAGAATAAGGGCTCCTTTGCCCCTGCCGTTATAGAAAGCAAGGGCAAGTGCGGTTCCAACCGCTATAATAGTAGCCGGATGTTTTCTTGCAAAAACCGGCATTTTCCAGGCCGTGCTTAATTCAGAAATAATGTAGCGCTGTAATCTGGTGGCGGTATCAAGGCTGGTTGCGGCAAAAGAAACAACGAATACACCCATTATTGTAATTGTCAAATCGTATGGAATGCCGATTTTTTCAATCATATTAGCTGAGCCGATCACAAATGCACCTATCTTTGATCCGAGTCCGGATGCGGAAGCCCAACTCGAGTAATGATGAGCAAAGGCTGCGGCTCCGACAAATGTTTCTCCTTCCTTGCTAAAGCCTAATGCTAATCCCGCTCCACATGCGATTAGAACAAGAACGGCAAGCATGCCCTCCATAAGCATTCCGCCAAAGCCTATAAAAAGTGAGTTGGTTTCATTTTCACATTGTTTTGATGAAGTGCCTGACGAGACTAAAGAATGGAAGCCCGATATGGCGCCGCATGCAACTACAACAAAAATCATGGGCAGAACCGGCGGCGCTCCCTGAGGCGTGAGATTAACGGCAGGTGCCACAATAGTCGGTTTTGTAATAATAATGCCGATAGCCAGCAAACCCATTGCAATGATTAACTGGTGGGAGTTAATGTAATCTCTGGGTTGCAGCAGGGTCTGAACTGGCAGTATAGATGCAATATATGCATAAATAAGCAGTGCAACCACCCACAATGCTACCGGACTCAGGCCGAAGATGGCCGGCATCTTAAAAGGAAAATGAGTTCCTATTATTATGGTAAGATACATCAGTGTAACGGCGATGATGCTCATTGGAAGGGGTGGAGCGCCTTTTTTGTAAATCATGTGTCCAAGCCAGACGGCAATGGGGATCTGAAGCCAGACAGGAATTACAGCCTGGGGATACATGTTAAAAACGACTGCTATAACCACTCCGAAAATGGCTACAACTATTAAAAGCTCCAAGAAGATTATGAGTAAAAAAAGAGTGCGCACTCTTTTATTGATAACATCTGAAGCAATATCACCGATACTTCGGCCTTGATTACGCAGTGAGATTACCAGTGCTCCGAAGTCATGCACGGCTCCCATAAAAATAGAACCTAAAAGTATCCATATCAATGCAGGCACCCATCCCCAGATAATAGCAATTGCCGGACCCACGATCGGGCCCGTACCTGAAATGGAGGTAAAATGATGTCCGAACAGAATTTGTTTCTTAGAAGGGACAAAATCAACATTATCCTGAAATTCCCTGCAGGGGCAGATGGCTTCAGGGTTCAGTTTGAAAATCTTTCGTCCCAAAAACTTACCGTAAGTGTGATAGGCAATTATATACAAAGCCGCCACGCCGGCGGCCAAAAAAAGTGAGTTCATAAGTTTTTTTGTAATGGTTCACGGTTGACTGTCATGGAATTTTTGTGAATATTTTTATTCTTTTGTTTAGAGGATGCGCAGAAACGCCATATCCGGCATCTTGAGCCATTTTTCTAATGCTGCATGAAGAATCAGCAAAATCAAGAGGATAAGGCCTTATATCGTCTTCGCTTTCAACAATATTGAATTGAATTTCTTCATCTGTAAGAATTATTACGGGTTCATTGCTGTTATTTAGCTGGTCATACAAATTTTTCCAATTTCCGGATATATTCATTAATAACTCCTTAAATTTTAATCTCTGTTTTAAAAAACTTTTGATATCAAAGTTCTATAAAAACTTAAAGTTAAATTTAGTCCGATATAAAAACTCATGCTCTATGGGTATGGTCAAAAAATATTCCATC
>JAYEFW010000287.1:0-2360 GCA_034658795.1 Thermodesulfobacteriota bacterium | reverse complement strand
TTTTTTTGACTTCGGATTTAACAAAAACAAATAGCACGCAAAGGGGTTGTTGAAAAGCTATCTGAAAGAAAATCCGGAAATTATAACAAAATATTATTACTGAAAAAGGAGAATCTTATGAACATTTTGTTTTTTGGTCCAAACGGCAGCGGAAAAGGAACTCAGGGAGCCATTGTAAAGGATAAATACAATGCTGCCCACATTGAATCAGGCGCTATTTTCCGTGACAATATCAAGGGCGGCACAGAACTTGGCAAACAGGCCAAGGAATATATCGACAAAGGCGAATTAGTACCAGACGAAATTACAATACCAATGATACTCGACCGCCTGAAGCAAGATGATTGTAAAGTCGGCTGGCTGCTCGACGGCTTTCCAAGAAATAAGAACCAGGCAATAAAGCTTGATGAAGCTCTCAAGGCAGAAAACATGAGCCTTGATATTGTTGTGGAAATACTTCTTGACCGCCAGATTGCCAAAGACAGAATCATGGGTCGCAGGCTCTGCGCAAATGACAACAACCATCCCAATAATATCTTTATTGATGCAATTAAACCTGATGGAGACAAATGCCGGGTATGCGGCGGTGCTTTATCCAAAAGAGCCGACGATCAGGATGAGGGAGCCATCGACAAACGCCACGGCATTTACTATGACGCAGACACAGGCACACTTGCAGCAGCCTATTATTTCAAAGACCTCGCAGCACAAGGCGGATCCATTAAATACATTACTCTGGACGGTGCTGCAGACATAAAATCAGTTACAGCAGAGCTTATTTCAAAACTGTAGAAAAGACTCAATTCAGGTTATATTCAAACCTAAATTACCTGGTCCCTGTATGTGTTCGGGTCTTAAATTTAAAACCCGAACACATTTTTTCTTGCCATGTGATTAAAAATTATTTATACTAAAAAATTAAGTTAAAAAACATCGGAGATTTTTTATACTTAGGTTGTATATATTCGTCTGATGTAAAGAAGGGGGCGAGGAGTTTGAAGGAAATACAAGTCAAGGTTTACGACAATGACCTTGAAAAGGCTATGCGCATTCTGAAAAAAAAGATTCAGAATGACGGCCTTTTTAAAAGGCTGAAGCTGAAAAAAAGCTATGAAAAGCCAAGCGAGCACAAACGTCGCAAGCAGCGCGAAGCCTTAAGAAGACAGAGGATTACGGCTTCTAAAAGATACAGATAACAAGGTTAAAAACAAGGAACTCGAACCCGGCAGGAATATTAATTTTTGTCGGGTTTTTTTGTTACTATGAACACAAAAAAACATTACAATAAATGTATTCAGACCATGTACGGCCTGAGAAGGTTTGGGATCAAACTCGGCCTTTCAACCATCAAAAGCATGCTGCATGGCCTGGGAAATCCTCAGGACAAGTTCTCATGCATTCATGTGGCGGGAACAAACGGAAAAGGATCAATTGCATCCTCCATTGCTTCAATTCTTAAGGAATCAAACTACAGGGTAGGTCTTTATACTTCACCTCATCTTGTTCGTTTTAATGAAAGAATACAAATAAACAACCAGCCTGTTTCAGATAAAAATATTATTGAAGCATATGAAGCATTAAAAAACATATCCACAGGAAAACGCGAGTCGACTTTTTTTGAATACACCACTGCAATGGCGCTTTATGAATTTGGAAAACAAAAAGTGGACTGGGCTGTTATTGAAACAGGAATGGGAGGAAGGCTTGACGCAACCAACATCATAAAACCCGCCCTTACCATAATTTCCAACATATCACTTGAACACAGAATGTATCTTGGAAACACCATAAAACAAATTGCAGGTGAAAAAGGCGGGATAATAAAAAACAACGTACCTGTTGTAACAGGTGCTAAACAAAAAATCGCTGTTTCAATTTTAAAAGATATTGCCAAACAAAAGTCAGCGCCTTTTTTTCGTCTTGGAGATGAATTTAAAGTAAGAAGGAATAAAAACAAAACTTTTAACTACTTTGGAATAGAAAATACATGGCGCGATTTGCGTACCGGCTTGCAGGGGAACTACCAGATAGACAATGCAGGGCTCGTGCTTGCGGCATGCGAACTGCTGAATAAAAGCAGGGCGGAACTTTCCTTTAACGGCATAAAAAAGGGGCTTGAAAAAAACCGCTGGCCCGGAAGACTGGATATAGTTTCTGAAAATCCCCTGATAATCCTTGACGGAGCGCACAATATAATTGCAACAAGAAGACTTGTAAAATATCTGTCCAAGAATCTTGCCGGCAGAAATATAACACTTATAGCAGGAATCCTGGATGACAAGCCTTATTCTTCCATGCTTAAAACACTTTGCTCTGTCTGCAATAGAGCCATATTAACCCAGCCAAAGATAAACCGGGCG
>JAYEFW010000286.1:0-10260 GCA_034658795.1 Thermodesulfobacteriota bacterium | reverse complement strand
ACAACACCTTCACATATGTTATCTTCGAGTTCGGGAAGACCCAGCCATACGGAAATCTGAGAAGGAAAGCTGTTTGAATATTTCAAGCATTCTTCAAACGTACCTCTGAAAATAGTTTTTGCATACAGAAAACCGGCCTTCTCCATGACATGGTTGAACTTATCTACATCGATCAATTGGCCGTCTATCGCCACATCAATGGCATAAAACTCGTTGTGCGGTGTGTAAAAAATACCTTTCTGAATTCTTGTGGCAGAAGTATCCTTTTCCACATCCTTGTGAGGATATGTTCCACCAACTAATTCACCATATACACCCAACTCGCTAAAATCGCAGCCTTCTTTCTTTAAAATCGTATAGAGCTTTTTAACTCTTTCCCTGTTTTTGTCTTCAACCGGCATATAGTCATAAAAGTTATCTTGTATAAAACTGCTCCTCTTGGCGGATTTCAGATCCTTTCCGTCATACCAGAAAGAAAGATTGGCGCCATGCGCCTTTTCCTGAACAACAAATTCGCCTTGGTCTAACTTTTCCACAGCAAGACTTTTAAGAAACTTTTTGCGATAACTATTTTCAATGTCGAAATATTTTCTAAATCTCATAGTTACTGTCCTCACTTACTCCCATATCCAAAACAATTTTCCGTTTTGCCTTTCTGATGTCATTTATAAACTCGTAAAGTGAAAAAATCAATGAATCAGAAATTTGAAAACTCAAAAGTAACTTGTTAACAACCAGAGGTGGCGGGCATTTAAATTTAAAACGGCTGACTGTTTGAGCGTATTAGTGAGCATTAAGAAAAAAGAGGCACTTTTTGTATATTTTTGTTAAAAGGATAAACTCAAGCCATAACGTTCTATTTTTCTAACTGATATTAATACTCTTTTTTCTTTAGGCTCACTTATGCGCGAGTTTCAGACGTTCTTAAATTTAATTGCCCGCTGCCTCTGGTTAATCTCATATTTGAGTTTTCAAATTTCTGATGAATCGATTACGTTCCGCTATGTTCTGCATGACCGTCTGGAAACTATGGGAATGTTTGGGCAGAAAATGTGTGAAAATCGCAAGTTAAACTTTGGATTTTCACAAAATAACCCAACCTCGCAACATGACGACTCCTTTTTTTCTCTGCATTTCATCGCAACCCAAAAAAGGCCATTAAAGAATTCATCTCTCAACAGCCCTTATCTATTCAAGACACGTTTCCATGCACGCATTTTCAGAGCCCTGCTCAATTCGCGATCATGCGCAAGACCAGCCAGCTCCCGCAGCTTTTTTCCGAATTGGTGTTGCATACTGATGTGTCATATTTTATAATCATTTCAATATATTTTAGAAATTCATAATTCAAGATTCAAGATTTTGACACCCGTATCACCCATATGGGTCTAAAAGTTGAATACGTCCCCCCTGTTTCCCACTTTTATTCGATTTCCCTCGTGATCGTTTCCGCCGAACAGACTACGGTAAAAAGGCTATTCTCCACGCGTAATTTCTTCCGCTATCAATTCAGCTTGTTTCAAAACTGTTTCAGTTGCCAATTTCTGCATATCCGGTGGACATCCATACTGCCGTAATGTTCTCTTTACAATGACCTTTAATTTCGCCTTTACGCTTTCCTTGATTGTCCAGTCGATGGAGGCATTTGCCTTTACTTTTTCAAACAACACAACTGCCAATTCCCTCAGTTTGTCTTTTCCCATTAACTCACGAGCACTGTCGTTATTGGCAATGGCCGTATAAAAAGCATATTCAAAATCAGACAGCCCCATTTCCTGAGGCTCTTTGTCCATCTTCTGAATTTCTTTGCTCAATTCAATTAATTCTTCAATGACTTCTGCTGCTGTTAAAATCTTGTTGTGATATTTCTTAATGGAATTTTCCAGCATTTCCATGAGGGATTTGCTTTGTATCAGGTTCTTTTTGGTTCTCGTTTTTATTTCGTCATTCAGCAGTTTTTTCAAAACTTCAAGAGCAATGTTTTTATGCTCCATATTTTTTACTTCCAGAAGGAACTCTTCTGAAAGTATGGAAATATCGGGTTTTTTGATACCGGCGGCATCAAAGACATCGATGACCTGCTCGGTTACCAGTGCTTTATCAATCACCTGTCTGATAGCAGTTTCGACTTCTTCGTCTGTTTTGCCTGAGCTGGTGCCGTCGAATTTGGCCAACCGTGATTTTACCGCCTGAAAAAATGAGACCTCATCTTTAACATCCGTGGCCTGTTCGTGGGGTATGGCAATGGAAAAAGCCTGGGACAGGGCGGTTACTTCATTGATGTATCGCTTTTTCCCGTTTTCCAGGCCCAGGATGTGTTCCTCCGCAGCGAGTATCAGAGAAAGCTTTTTTCCTGTATCCGCTTCAAAGTAATCTTCATAGGCAAAGCCATGAAACATTTGAGAAACCACTTCCAGTTTTTCCAGCATCATTTGAACCGCTTTTTCCTGTGCTATTGCCGGGTCGCCTTTGCCGCCGCTGTCCGAGTAAAACGACAACGCTTTTTTCAGGTCTGATGCAATCCCCAGATAATCAACAACAAGTCCGCCGGGTTTATCCTTATAGACACGATTCACTCGCGCAATGGCTTGCATCAGGTTATGGCCTTTCATAGGTTTGTTTATATAAAGCGTGTGCATACAGGGTACATCAAAGCCAGTCAGCCACATATCCCGGACAATGACTAGTTTAAGTTCATCTTCCGGGTCTTTCATCCTGTCGGCTAAAGCTCTGCGCTGATCTTTTGTAGTGTGATGTTTGGAAATTTCAGGACCGTCAGAGGATGCGGATGTCATCACCACCTTAATGACACCTTTTTTCAGGTCATCATTGTGCCATTGCGGTTTGATGTTGATGATTTCCTTGTATAAGTCGGCAGCAATCCTGCGGGACATGGCAACAATCATGGCCTTGCCTTCAAAAACTTCCTGACGCTGCTCAAAATGATTGATAATATCCTGAGCGACTTGTTTTATCCGGCCTTCACCGCCAATGAGCGCTTCTAATTGCGTCCATTTGGCTTTGGCTTTCTGGGTTACTGTAAGTTCGCCCACTTCCAATTCATCATCCAAATCGGCAACAAGTTTTCTGCCCTCTTCACTGAGGTTAATTTTTGCCAGTCTGCTTTCGTAAAAAATTCTGACCGTTGCACCATCATCAACCGCTTGCAGGATATCGTAAATATCAACATAGTTGCCAAATACAGCCGGAGTGTTAACATCGGTGCTTTCAATGGGTGTTCCGGTAAAGCCAAGATACGTCGCATTCGGCAGTGCATCACGCAGATACTTGGCAAATCCGTACACAATCTTTTTACCGACAACATTGCCGTTTTCATCTTTGGCATCGATGGTCTTGGCTTTAAAACCATACTGGGTACGGTGGGCTTCATCGGCAATGACAATGATGTTTCTTCTTGCAGATAGGGTTTCATAAACATTGCCTTTATCGGGTTGGAATTTCTGGATGGTGGTAAACACCACACCGCCCGATGCGACTTTGAGCAGCTCCTTCAAGTGGCCTCTGTTTTCCGCCTGCACAGGTTCCTGCCTGAGCAGTTGCTTTGAGGCTGCGAAGGTATCAAACAACTGATCATCCAGATCGTTTCTATCGGTAATGACCAGAACCGTGGGGTTATCCATTACCAGGACAATCTTTCCCGTATAAAAAACCATGGAAAGCGATTTACCGCTTCCCTGGGTGTACCATACCACGCCGCCTTTCCGATCTCCTAAAGGCTGTTTCTTTACACCCGGCAGGCCATAACTTGCAGGGGATTCCGCAATCATTTCCGATTGCGCTTTCTTCTGCTCAGGCAAATATTCAGCGGCTCTTAACGTAGATTCAACAGCTCTGTTTACAGCATAATATTGATGATAGGCAGCCAGTTTTTTTTCTGTCTGGATAGTGATGATCCCCGTTTCTCTATCCTCTTTTTTTGATTTCTCAAAGACAATGAAATGGCGTATCAGATCCAGCAGGGTTTTCTTATTCAGCATGCCCCTGATCAGGGTTTCCAACTGGCCAATGAGCGGCGAGGCTTCAACCTTGCCGTCCGAAGTTTTCCATGCCATAAAACGGCTGAGTCCAGAGCAAATGGAACCGGCTTTGGCTTCCAGGCCATCTGAAATTATCATAAAGTCGTTATAGGCAAAAAGGCTGGGGATTGCCTGTTTGTATGTCCGGAGCTGTTTGAATGCCGATCTTATGGTTGCGTTTTCATCAGCCGGATTTTTAAGTTCAATAACAACCAGGGGCAGGCCATTCACAAAAAGAATCACATCCGGCCGTTTGTTGACATTGTTTTCGATGACGGTGAACTGGTTGGCAACCAGAAAATCGTTATTTTCCGGATTCTTGGAATCAATGAGCCAGACCAGATCCCCCGGGCTGTGGCCGTATCTTTGATAAGTGATCTTTATTCCCTCTGTCAGCATCCGGTGAAAGGCTTCATTGTTGGCAATGAGTTCCGGGGAATTAAGCCTTTTGATCTGCTTGACAGCGTCTTCCCTGATATCTGATGAAATAGAGGGGTTTATCCTGCCGACGGCTGTTTGCAGTCGCTCCATAAGCAGCACATCTTCAAAGCTTTCTCTTTCCGATGTGTCGCTGTCCGGGGCAATGAAAGGAGCATAGATATACTGGTATCCCTGCTTTTCAAGGAGTTCGATGGCGAATTTTTCTATTTCGGATTCGGTGATTTTAGTCATGCTCATTTCCATCGTCATTATTTTTATCTAAAAAAATTTTGACTTCGCGATCAAAATCGGAAATGTATTTTTTATCCTGGTCTTTATTGAAAATTTCATATTCCTTACGCGCCAAAGCTAAAGCAACTTCATGGCTAATTGAACCGGCATTGGTCAGGATTTCATATTCGCTGAACTTTAAAAAGGCATTCAGCTTTTCAATCCAGTCTTTCATATACATTGGAATATTACGAACAGCCTGTAATTCCGCAAAATCTAGATACATCGTGACGATACGGTTTAGATGATCAAGCTCCGGTTTGTTTAAATAATTTTTAGCAGTGGAAACGTCACTTGGCATAACTTTACCTTTGGGCACTTTTCGCCATGATGTTAATCCCATATTTGGTTTAGTGCTATCTACCCGTTTGGCGACAATTTCAGCAGCAGTTTGCCCGGTAATGGCAAAGTGCAGTTTGTTTTGAACTGTGGCAAAAAACATTTTTGTATCTTCTGCCTTAGCAGAATAATCAATCGAAGTTGCATAAATATCTGTAATTTTTTGATACGCCATTCTTTCGCTTGCGCGGATATCCCTGATTTCTTCAAGTAAATCATCGAAAAACCGGCTGCTGAATCGGGAACCGTATTTAAAGCGGTCGCTGTCGATGGCGAAACCTTTGTGTATATATTTTTGGAGAATTGTTATTGCCCACTGCCGGAACTGTATGCCGCGTTCCGAGTTAACCCTGTATCCCACCGCGATAATTGCTTCAAGCGAATAGAACTTTGTCTGATATTCCTTGCCATCTTCGGCAGTATGTGCAAATTTTGCACATACTGAATCTTCTTCTAACTCGTTATCAGAAAAGATATTCTTCAGGTGCTTGGTAACAACACTACGATCTACATCGAACAGTTCCGCAATCCGCTTCTGGGGCAGCCAGATATTTTCATTGGCGTACAGCACTTCTATATTAATTCCCCCCTCAGGTGTCTGATATACAGTAATCTGATTGTCCGGGATTTTTTTCTTTTTTTTCATCTAAATATTCCCAAGGTTTTTTTGCCGTCAGTGGCAATGGAAGTGGCGTAGATGTATTGGTAGCCCTGTGTTTCGAGGAGCTCGACGGCGAATTCTTCTATTGCGGATTCTGTTATTCTAATCATATTCTTACAGTCTTTTCGTTCCTTATTCGATACTTTTTTTCACCCATCCAATTATTAATTCTTGAAGCAAGGCTTACTTTTCCGCGTTGCCCATTTAGTAAAAAACAGCCATAAGCTTGCGGATTGTCATTATAGGCATTCATTAAAACATTGGCCTGGCTTTCATTCACATTTTTAATAGAAGACAGTAATTCTGCCCATTTTTCTGATTCAGCAAAAGATGCCATGTTTCGAATAGCTGAAAAATATGAAGCAATCATTTTTTCTTGTGTTTTCGGATGATTCAATAAGTGTGCAGTTATTTGACTGCAAAGTTCATCTACATTTACATTTTTTCCTTTGGAGCGTAATGCTTGAAATTTTCCGACAAAACCTTGAGGGTCTTCTCTAAGTCGTACAGATAGAATGAATTTGCCTCTGCCAAAGGCGACCCCGACTTCCTGATTAGTCCATACACTTGCTGAAAAACCATCTGACAGTAAAGCAAGTAAAGCGTTCATCGAAAATAATGCTTTTTCGATTTCTTTTATCCACTCTTCACTTGGTTCAATGTCTTCGTGGGCGACAAATGATGAGATGCCATAAAATGCTAATGATTTCTTAATTTCATTTGCAGTTCTTTTAAAACTATCTCTATGGCTGATGAAAAGTCCATCTGCATCAGGCGGCTTCTCTTCTACTCAGTTCCGCCTCGATATCTTCAATACTTGGCAGAGAAGATTTGAATTCATCCGGCAGATTTTTGGTGATGATATATTCACTCACCCCAATAGGTTTATGAACATCCTTCAGGGCATATTCCACCACTGTATTATTTTTCGATTTGCAGATAAGAATGCCAACGGTAGGGTTGTCCTGTTCTGATTTTAAGATGCCATCCACAGCCGACACATAAAAATTCAGCTTTCCGGCAAATTCCGGTTTGAATTTCACCGATTTCAGTTCAACCACAACATGGCAATGAAGCTTCACATGATAGAAGAGCAGATCAATGAAAAACTCATCACCATTAATCTCCAGCTTATATTGCCGCCCGATATAAGAAAACCCGACTCCCAGTTCCAACAAAAATTTGGTAACATGGTTTACCAGTGCATTTTCCAGCTCTTTTTCTTTGTGTTTCTCCGTTAATGTCAGAAAATTGAAGTTGTAAGGGTCTTTTAGGATTTCTCTTGCCAGATCCGATTGCGGAGCCGGTAATGTCGACTCAAAATTGGTAACAGCTTTACCCTCTCGCTTAAACAAATCGTTTTCAATATGATGAGTCAAAACAGATCTTGACCAGTTGTTTTGAATGGTTTTCTGAATATAGAAGAGAGCTTCATCCAGGTTTTTACATTTGGAAATGATGGCAATATTGTGCCCCCAGGGAATTTGAACCAATTGCGAAACAGCTTGTTTCGCAATTGGTTTTTGGCCAACAGCTTGTTGGCTTTTTCCAATTTCTTGCGAATAAAACAGATACCACTGCTTAATATATTTAAGATTACTCAAAGAAAATCCCTTCATATCAGGAAATTCTGATGATAAATCGATACTCAGTTGCTTTAAAAAACCATCACCCCATTTAGCATTTCTCTGTTTATCTACAATATCCTGCCCCAATTCCCAGTAAAACTGCAACAGCTCAGAATTAACTTTAACTGCCGCTTTTATCTGAACCAATCGAACTTTGTGTTTGAGTTCTTTGAGCCAGCTATAATAGGTTTTATTTTGGATTAGAGCTTGCTTCATGGCAGTTTAACCCTCCCTAAATTCTCAGCAATCAGCGAATTTAATCTCGCTTCCTCCGTCAACTGAAATTCAAGCTCCGCTTTCAGTTTGGTAAACCGCTCATTAAAATCAAAATCATCTTCTTCAACGGTCAAGCCCACATACCGTCCCGGTGTCAGCACATAATCCAATTTCCTGACCCTTTTGATGGAGGCGGAATTGCAGAAGCCTTTGATATCTTCATAATCCCCGTCAGTATTGCGCCAGTTATGATAGGTTCCCGATATTTTGGCAATATCCTCTGCGGAAAACTCCCGTGTTCTACGGTTAATCAAATGCCCCATATTGCGGGCATCAATAAAGAGGATTTCATCGGTGCGGTTGCGGAACTTGCCATTGGCTTTATTGCGGCTCAAGAACCACAAGCTGGCGGGTATCTGAGTATTCAAAAACAGTTTGGCAGGCAGGTTGACAATACAATCAAGCAATCGGGCTTCAATCAATGCTTTGCGGATATCTCCTTCACCGGATGTTTTGGAGGTCAAAGCTCCTTTTGCCAGAACAAACCCTGCCTGGCCGCCCTTTTTGCCTTCTGCCAGAGCAAATTCACCAAGGAAATATTCAAACACATGGCCCAGCACATCGGCGCTTCTGGCTTTGGCATCACATAGAGCAATGTTTCCCACAAGGTCAATCAAACCGCCAAGATTAGTTGGGTCAAGGTTGCCCCTGGCATAGACTTTCGGCAACACTTAGAGCATCCTGGCCTTTCTCCAAAAGCATTTCCCGGGGGCGATCTCCTTCTGGCCTTGTGAAATAAATTATCTGAAAGTCTATAGAAGCGATTTAATCTTCCAAAAAGATTAGATGATCAGCCACGACCTTTTCCTCTACCTCCACCACGCCTTCCCATACCTTTGTCTCTTCTTCTGCCTCTTCCTCCGCAACCGGCGCCTCTTTGCGATTGGTCCAAGCTCCCTTGCTCCATCCCAGTCTTTACATCTGTCACTACATTTTTAAATAATGAAGAAAGATAGGACCACAGGCTTAAAGCAATGCCTGTGCCCGCTTCAACCACAGCTTCTGTTTTATCATATGGTGCGGCATCTGGTTGGGCATTTTCCTGCTTTGGCTCCATCCGTTGTTCTGAGGACAGATAGGATTTCACTGTGTCATATGCTGCATTCACCTCTTTCAATTTCTCCTCAGCCCTTTGTCTCAGACGGGGATTGTTGGAAAACCGGTCAGGATGCCAAACAGTGACTATATCTTTATAGGACTGTTTGATCTCATCTGTCGATGCACCACGGTCCAATTCAAGTATCTCAAAAGATTGTTTAATATCCATTTTTATTTTCTCCAAGATTAATTATTCATTTTCCATTTTTGATGATATCGTAAAAAACTATATTATGCAGCTTCGCGGCACTGTAACCGAAAATAACTTGTCAATCATATCAAAAGGTTATGATTTAGTTATTTGAACATTTAAGTCCGCATAATCATATATAATTACCTCTGTTTTCATATCATGCAAACGATAAAATCGTCCGGCATGTTTCGTCTGTTAATAATGGATATATACCAATAGTATAATCCCGTTTAGACCTGCTATATACATCAGTGTCCATAAGATAATTTTTTATTATATCATCAGTTACCGGTATGAAGTCACGGTTTTCACAGTCAGCGCATTTTACCTTTGGTTTTTCGCAAATACCTCTTATCCATTCATTACGACAACAGGGCTGATATCCACTTTTGCCTGTTTTTGTACTTTCAAATCTTTTTGGGAACACATCTTCTCGTCCCTTGCTTTTCCGATGTTATCTATAAACTCGTAAAGTGAAAAAATCAACAACCCGTTCTGTTTTGACGCGACCCGGGCCTTTTATCCCGTGACACGGTCTTAAAATTCACGGCAGGCTGATTTGAAAACAGAAAGAAGACAGTTGATATAAAACACATTTTGCTGTGAATATTTTGTTGAAATTTTGACTAAATATCGATAGAAAGAAACCGTTTTTTATAGACAAATCTCAATAGGGAGTAACCACAACGATAAATCTGAAAAACAAACTCTCACACCTAACTTACAGGCAGGCATGCAAGCTGCTTGGAGCAAAAGGTGAAAAACTCATCAGGCATGGCCTGATACATCGGTTTCAAAAAGAGCAACTTAGGTATAAGATAAAATGCAAGAAAGATTTTGGACGATAATAAAGGCGCTGGTAATTGTATTGCTTCTTATGCCCATAACAGCCCATGCCTTTGAACGATATAACAGGGTAGTAAAATATGACAAATACTTTTCAAAATATTCAAAGAGATATTTTGGCCCTGGTTTTGACTGGCATTATTTCAAGGCTCAGGCTGTAGCTGAATCAAGGTTGCAGGCAGATGCCAGATCAAGAGTGGGAGCAGAGGGTGTTATGCAGATAATGCCAAGAACCTTTGAAGAAATTACAAGAAAAAATCCAGGCATTAAGGGCACAAGAAAACAGCCCCGCTGGAATATCGCAGCGGGTATTTATTACAACAGAATGATATGGAATTTATGGAAGGCGGAACGTTCACATATGGATCGGATAAATTTCATGTTTGGGTCTTACAATGCCGGCAAAGGAAATATTATTAAAGCCCAAAAAATAGCAAAGAATAAGGGGCTTAATCCCAACACGTGGGAATC
>JAYEFW010000285.1:0-2365 GCA_034658795.1 Thermodesulfobacteriota bacterium | reverse complement strand
CCAGCGGTATGTTGATCAAAACCCTTTATTATAAAAATATTAAAGACTTCGGCGATGATCTTTTACGGCCATCGGTTCTTGAGACTGATAGTCCTCTGTATAAAGGATATAAATCCATAATGATTTACGCCAGGATCAACAAGAAAAAACTTGCAGATGAGGTGTTTACTCTGAATTATCTGCCCAGGGTCGATGAATTGAGATGAGAGTCAATTGTGACCGGGCATTACCCAGGCTTTTATTTCTCCTTTCTATTATTATCCTGTTTTTTTCCTCTTCGGCTGTTAGTGCCGGAGAGGATTACAGTTTTGACATTGAGGAGTTTGAACCCAGAGATTTTGAATGGGGCGGATATGCAGAGGTCAGGTGGGAGCATATTGATTTTAATACTGATGGCGCATTCTATAAGCTGAATCAATATAAAGACCGCCATAGCACTCTTGACCGTTTAACCGGTGTCATGCAATTGGAAGCCCTCTACAAAAAGGGTATATGGGCATTCAACTCTGTGTTGTATGCCAAAGTTAGTCAGGACGATGTGGGCTGGTCGGATACTGCGGATGTTTTTGAGGCCGGCCTGAGTCTCAAACCAGCGCCGTTTGTCACAGTTGATCTGGGCAAAAAGGTTTTTAAGTGGGGCACGGGATATGCCTGGAATCCAGTAGGGTTTATTGATCGGCCCAAAGATCCCAACGACCCTGAAGAGGCATTGGAAGGATATATCGGTGCCGGCCTTGATCTGATAAAGAGTTTTGGAGGAGCACTGCAGACAGTTGCTTTGACCACTGTGGTCCTGCCGGTATGGCAAGATATTAATGAGGACTTCGGAGAGGCGAATAATGTGAACATTGCTGCCAAACTTTATTTGCTCTACCGGGATACGGATATTGATTTTTTGATATTCAACGGCAACAGTCGCTCAACCCGATATGGCATTGATTTTTCAAAAAACCTGGCCACAAATTTTGAGGTTCACGGAGAATTTGCCTATCTTACTAAAATTAAGCAGACTTATCTTTCTAAAACAGGCACAATAATTAAACGCGAACGTTCCGTTAAAAAATACCTGCTGGGACTGCGTTATCTGACTGAAAGCGATATCACCACCATTATTGAATTTTATCACAACAGCAATGGTTTCTCAGAAACAGAACTGGATAGTTTCTATCAACTCGTTGACAATGCGAAGAGCCAGTTTCTCAGCAGCGGAAACAATACCCTTTTTCAACTTGCTGAAAATATCTCTCAAAAGGGTTATGGAAGCCCCCAGGCAGGTCGCAATTATCTTTACCTCAAAATTAATCAGAAAGATCCTTTTGATATCCTCTACTTCACCCCTGGCTTGATCGCCATCCTTAACCTTGACGACCACAGCTATTCCGTCACCCCTGAAATGCTATATACCGGTTTTACCAACTGGGAACTTCGGCTGCGTTTCACTTTTCTAAACGGCGGTAATTTCACCGAGTTCAAGGAAAAACAAAATGAAAACAAGCTCGAGTTCCGTGTTCGTTATCATTTTTAAGGGGAAGCGTCTGCAAGGGGCAGTCTGCCCTGTGGGCATACTGCCCCTGAGCCGGAGGTTAGCCCTAAATAATACGAAATGAAGAACCACATAAATCAGCTTTACAATTATTTGCCTTGCTGCTAAAATGATTTTATGGGAAGAGAAAAAAAGGCAAGAACAAAACTCAAAAAGGTTGTGTCGGAGCAATTCCCAGTCAACCCCAAAAGAGGTGGCGGGATTCTTAAAATTGAAGCATGGGAAAACGAGAAAGGAAAAATTGTTAAATACAGCATGGCGTATATAAACCATCTCATTTTCTCTGACGACAATGGCCGTGTTATAGGATACGACAATACCCATAATTTTCATCACAAGCATTATTTCGGTGAAATATCGGAAGTCTCTGATTTTATAAGCTATGAAAATTTGGTTAATCGTTTTGAAAAAGAAATTAAGGAGTTCATAAAATGAATGTTGAACTGAAAGCAGGATCAATATCCGATTTTTTTGCTTCAGCCAAAGAGACAGCAAAAGAAATTGATGAAGGAAGGAAAGTAACAAAAAAAAATATTATTTGGGTAGACCCATTTGATTTAATGGCTATTCTTAAGCCGGAAAGAACAAGATTAGTTCAATATTTACGAAAAAAAAGAAGAGTCTTTTTCTCCGAGTTAATGTCAGAGATGCAGCGCACTCCTGTAAGCCTAAATAACGACTTGAAAATTTTATCTAAATATCAGTTAGTAAAAATATTTAAGGAGCCAAATCCAGGGCATGGAGTGCATAAGGTGATTGAGTCAACATTTGGTAACGAAAAAATAGAATTTAAGGCGGAAATATAAATTTACAGCAGAAAAT
>JAYEFW010000284.1:0-2367 GCA_034658795.1 Thermodesulfobacteriota bacterium | reverse complement strand
ACAGTAGACTTGACCCCATTTTTGACCCCATTTTTCGCGGAGAAATAAAGTTTGCCGGCCCGGCCGAACTTGCCAAACAGATCAGCAAAGACATCTCCACGGCCAAAAAGGTGCTGGCAACCACTGAGAAAGATTTTTTACTTTCCTGCGTGGATAAGTTCAACCGTTAGTTGTAAAAATAACGACAGAATTCGGTTATTACTTCTTACTTTAACTCCTGTTTCAACCTTAAAGGAAACTGGTCAGGGGTTACAACAAATATCTTGTAGTTATTAGCTCCGACCGTTTTTCCATCGTCACTCCAGGGCAGATTATCCCAACTGATCTTATCATATTGCAAAGTACCACCTACTCCGCCGTTGTTTGTTCCAGACAAATATACGCCGTCTAAAGTAACCATGGAGTGCTGATAAACCTGCCCCTGATAAAAACCAACGAGCATGCCCGGATATTCCAGCCATACAGATGCAGTATCCCGATCGACATAAGTATCAGTCCTTCTGACCAGTACCCGGCTGCATATGGTGGCCGGGTTCACGGGGCATTGGCCCTTCTTGGGCATTAAAACCTTAAGGACATCTTTTTTGTTTCCGAACCCTGCCTTTACCAGCCACTCGAGTACCGTATGATGACACATCTGCCCAAAACCATACTCACGTGTCGGGGCAAGCCTGGCCTGTTGTGCAAGGGCTAAACGATTCGGCATGATATTACCTCCCATATATTTTATCAACTTGCCGCAAAGCGGACAATCTCATTATTGATTTTGTATTAATCTCGACAGTCATAAGTTTTCATAACGTGTTTCGTAAGGCATCATAGCCAAAAACCTCTCCTATCTCAAGAAAATAGACAAAGATCTGTGGTCAAATGGGGTCACCCATTAAAGGGCCTGTCAAGAGAAAAAACAGCTCTCCCTTTAAAAAAATACATCTTTTTTTCGCTTGTCCTCTTACTTTCGCGCCAGCACAGCATCGCTTTATTGTCACCTTTTTTCGCGCCTGTTATTTCTTTTTTATCGGTTCCGGGTCAGCATTTTACTGATCCGCACCAGTCACCCATCCGGATCAAGGCTGGTGTACTTTAGGTAGAAGGCTTAAAGTACGGCCCCTGGTCCATTCGGACCCCAGAAAATCTTCAGTGCCATACCGTGTTCAATTGGATTTATTACAAATCTTGTGGTTATTAGCCAACCCCTTACAGACTCACGGCATAGGCGAATCAGGATCTAAATAACGATTGCTGCCTGTTGGAGGGTGCAGCAGATGCCAATCAAGTCTTTTGGTTTTTAACCAACCCCATTAGCGGTTTACTGCCGCACCCAAACTGATTAACGAAAAAGCATCTTTTCATCAAATGGTTTCCTATTACGCATAACGTAATAGGAGGCTCTGCATATCTTGTTGCTTAATGCTTTGATAGCAACGATACCATTTGTTTTGGCTTTTTTGCGTTAATAAAAGCTTTGCGCCTTTACACAATGCCTGATAGCAAAATTGGCTGCTTCAACATATGCCCAGGATAAATATTTATGACTTTGTTGATTTATTGTATCCAATCTTTAGTCCACCCAATATTACGTAACCCCTTAAAATAAATGGAATATTATCAAAAAACATCTTGACAAGCAGTTGGCGATATGTTTATATAACTTGTTGATTTTGAACAAAATAAGTTGAAATAGGGGAATATAATAATGTATCGACCAACAAGTACTCAATCGTCTCTTTTTGAACCGGATGTTATGTTTCCGGGAGTTTTACCAAAGGATGACTGGTCTTATATTTTTAGAAATAAAGTTTATCCTCTTATTGATGAAGAAAAGTTTAAATATCTGTTTAAAAAAAAAGGCGGAGCGCCCAACAAGTTTATAAAGCTTATGATCTCTATCCTTATTTTTATGGCTATTGAAAAGCTGACCTGGCGGGAAGCTGAATTTCAATTTTTAAGAAGAATAGACTGGATGATTGCAACTTCCACAGCTCTTGGCGATGCCTTTATTGACTTTACAACTCTGTTTAAGTTTTATCAACGTCTGGAGCAAGATGATACGGCATATCAGTTTTTCCAGGAATTAACGAGTCTTTTTATTATTGAGTGCGGTGTTTCCACCAAAAAGCAACGCACAGACTCTTTTTTTATGTTAGGCTGGTTTAAGATATTGTCTCGATATGGATTGTTCAAAGAAACCATTCGGGTTTTTTTGTTGACCTTACGCAAACATAAACCCGGGCTTTATGATTGGTATCACTTCTCCCGAGTGATAAACTTTCCATTGTTGTTTCAGTACCTTTGGTTATCGAATACGAGGATGTATTGAAGCGAGTTGAGCTTCCTGCTGCAATAACTAACGAAAATATTGGCGTC
>JAYEFW010000283.1:0-2367 GCA_034658795.1 Thermodesulfobacteriota bacterium | reverse complement strand
GCGAACCAGGCGCTTGAGAGGGACTGAGCAAAGCCGTACCGTTTTTTGAAAGGCAGTAGTTGATCGATAGCCTCTGCTTTTACCAAGGGCTTCGCTTATCGTTGCCCAGCCCCTCAGCTTAACGTTCTGTGCGAGGAAGGAATTCGGTATGTTTGAAGTTGATAGAAGTATCGTGGTCGTAAGACCAACGCAGGCATTTTATGATTTTTACGTATCATTACCGGATTCAGCAAGGGAGACGTTTGCTGAGGTACGAGAATACACCCACTCCTACCTTTTACCAAAAATAGAAACGAAAGAGCCGCCGTCCTCACTCATTCCAGATGGCTTAGCTCATACGATATTCGAATGGGAGCTGATGCTCCGTGAAATTGACGATCAACATTGGCCCAAAAATAGGACTAAGGTCGACGACCTCCTCGAATGGTTCGAGATTCAGGTTGTTCCTCTGGTCGTAGACACCTTAGACGACGAACTTAACAAACACTTGCTGTAGGGCACAGAACAAGCCAGTGCTCGTGCAAAGATAAATCCGAAACCTTGGAATTGGAAGAAATCCCATGAAATTGGTTATTGTTACCCCGTGGGTGAGAGTCATAATGGCTCAAGTCCCATCTAATTAGGTCTGGGGCCATTCTACGGTTGACCCTTGCTCAAAATTAATAAGGAACGTGGACGAATTAACTTCCTCAAGTAGGCGCACAGATTTGGGTCGAATTTGTTCGATCTCAGATCACAAAAGTTGAAGGAATAGCGAGCTATTTCAATATTTTTGTGCTTTGAGACCGGACAAAGGCGGCCTGAAGCTGTGATTTATAGTTGGGGAAGTTATTTCGTCCACGTTCCTAAGTGTTAAAAGTAGCTATGTAGGGTGCATTCCGTGCACCACAAATGCCGAATTAATAATATATTCTTCATTGAATCTTTTTGGTGCGTAAAACGCACCCTGCAATCTGCTGCACTTGACCGCAGAAGCCGAGCCGATTTAGAACAGTTGTAGTTTTGCGGCAGCTTATCACTTTTTTGATAGTTTTTCGGATATCGTCTGCGTCAAGTGAGCAGTATCTCCGCTTTAAAAAAATAAACCTCACCATTGACATGCGTAACTCAAAGGGTTACATTAATCCATGATCAAATCCTTCAGGCACAAAGGACTTGAAACCTATTTCTATACTGGCAGCAAAAAGGGAATACGGCCTGAACATGCTGACAGGTTGGAAAGAATTCTGGACCGACTTAATGCCGCCGGCAACATAAAAGATATGAATTATCCAGGTTCATACTTGCACCAATTAAGTGGCGACAAAAAAGGCCAATATGCTGTAAAGGTCTCAGATAATTGGAGAGTATTTTTTGAATTTATTGAGGGGGAAGCCTACGTTGTTGACTACGACGATTATCATTAAGAGGTGAAGCCGTGAAAAAGATGAAAAGACAACCGACACACCCGGGAACGATAATTAGAGAAGATTATTTAATGCCATTATCCATCACAATAAAAGATATGGCGTCCACCCTTGGTGTATCTAGAAAGACGCTGTCGAAAATCATAAATGAGAAAGGCTCTATTACACCGGATATGGCATTACGCTTATCACGTGCCTTTGATACCACGCCTGATCTTTGGTTAACTTTGCAAAAAAACTATGATTTATGGCGGGCAGAGCATGTCTCAAAAGCATGGCAAATGGTCAAGCCCATTTCACAACAATTGCTCCATCATCAAGGATAAAACAGCGAACAAATCACTACCCGACACCAGAAGCCGGTAGGCTGATGCTTTATCTACTTCTGAGTTATTTATTTTATTAAGGGCTCGCTAAAAAATAACTTGGTAGAATTTGCGCTCAAATTTGCCGTAGATTTAATCGATCTGATTGAGCAAAACCTCAGGAATAGCGAGCTATTTCGAGGACTTTTGCGAATGAAAATCAATTAAAGATATGGTGAAGTTGGGACATGCATAACGGCTGGCTAAAATTCCTTGTAAATTCTTGCCAAAGGATGACCGGGAGCTTTTATCTCAAGATTCAAAAAATAACCATAGGGTGTTTGAACAATAGAATAGCCTGCTTTTTCCAGCCGTTCCCGTGTCCGGTCTAATAATTCCTGAGCCTTTATTGCTTCAGCCTTTTCTTCTCCCAGGTGCGTGAAAGAATGAAGAACGATATTTTCTGTTTCCCATTTGCGGGCCAGCCACTTTGAGTTTTTTACCAGCTTAGTCTCAGCAGAGCTGCCGTCTTCAACATCTCTGGGCTCTATGTGAATAAAAGCCACTACAGTATTATCGTTTTCAGAAGGTTTGGCATCAGGAACATTTTCAAGGGTTTTTATGGCCGGAGTCCAGTTGAAATTATTGCAAAACCA
>JAYEFW010000282.1:0-2383 GCA_034658795.1 Thermodesulfobacteriota bacterium | reverse complement strand
AGGATGTCAAAATCTTTTAAACCTTTAATTTCCGGGTTATCAGAAAGTTTAAATCCTGCCGGGATTTCAAAACTTAGACGCAACGTTATAATATCTCCGGGTACGGCCTTTTTTTGGATAAATTCCGCGCGCACCGCATAATCAGCATAATTACCAGCAATAATTTTACCGGGAATCAAACAATCACTTATAAAAAGAGAAATAACTATTATTATCAAAAAAAAATAACGTTTCATCATCGGCGCCCTTTTTCCATAAAATATTTCATCAAGGGCTTAATTGCAGATTGGTTGGTGTTAAGTTCAATCAGGGAGACCCCGCACCTGGAACAGATATTTTTAATATCCTGCTCTTTTTTTTGTCTTTCTTCCTGCCATAAACGTCTTACCCGCCGACTTGAGGTGTTAACCTGGCAGATTTCACCGGATTCGGGATCCGTAAAACTTGTCAGTCCCATATCAGGCAGATTTTTTTCAGCATCATCCTCGACCCGTATCATCGTAAGGTCATGCTTGCTGGAAGTTATCCTTAGAACCTTTTCATAACCGGCATCCATAAAATCGGAAAGCAGGAAAACAATACTGTTGCGCTTAATTGTTCGGTTCAGGTAAGTAAGCGCGGATGCAATATCAGTTCCTTTTGCAGATTCCTCATGGGTAAAAATCTCCTTGATCAGGCGCCAGACATAGGCGCTCCCTTTTTGAGGAGGAATAAATTTTTCCACCCTGGAAGTAAACAGGATAGCGCCGACCTTGTCATTGGTCTTGATTGCCAGAAAAGCCAGGGTTCCTGCGACTTCCGCTATCAAGTCTCTTTTAAAACGCTGCTTGCTGGCAAACAGGTTGGAGGCTGAAAGATCAATTACCAGGATTACAGTGAGTTCCCGCTCTTCATGAAACATTTTGACAAAAGGGCGGCCAAACCTGGCTGAAACATTCCAGTCAATAGAACGGATATCATCCCCTGGAATATATTCCCGGACTTCGGCAAACTCCATTCCATGGCCCTTAAAGGCGCTGGTATATTGCCCTGCAAACATTTCATTGGCGAGATAACGGGTCCGAAAATGAAACCTTTGAATTGTTTTAATAAGTTCTTTTGACAGCATAACGGATCAGGGCACTTCCAGCCGTTCTAAAATCTGCAAAATAATATCATCAGTAGAAAGGCCATCGGCTTCGGCCTCATAACTGAGTAAAATCCGGTGCCTCAGCACATCCGGAGCCATACTTTTAACATCCTGGGGCGTAACATATCCCCGACCTGAAAGAAAAGCATGCGCCCTGGCAGCCAGACCCAGAAAAATAGATGCCCGTGGTGATGCCCCGTACGCAATCATATGGCGTAAGTCAAGATTAAAATCAGCCGGTTTCCTGGTAGCATTAACGAGGCGCACAATATAGTCCAGCACCTTTTCTTCCATATGAATCCGGCCCACTAAATCTTTAGCAGCAGCAAAAACAGAAAGATCGACTTTTTTTACGGGGATGTCATCAATGCCGCTGTAAACCCGTTTCATTATCTCTTTTTCCTCGGATTCTGCAGGATAATCTATTTTGATTTTAAGCATAAAGCGATCAACCTGAGCCTCGGGCAGAGGATATGTCCCCTCCTGCTCAATCGGGTTCTGGGTGGCCAGCACCAGGAATGGGAGCGGCAGCATAAAAGTTTCGTTCCCTACCGTAACCTGTTTCTCCTGCATCGCCTCCAGCAGGGCGCTTTGTACCTTGGCCGGTGCCCGATTAATCTCGTCCGCCAGAATTATATTATGAAATATCGGCCCCTTCTTAACCTCAAACTTAGCCACATCAGGTCGATAAATCTGGGTTCCGGTAATATCAGCCGGAAGGAGATCCGGAGTAAACTGGATTCTCTGAAAACTTAAATCAATAATAGATGCCAGCCTCTTTACAGCAGTTGTCTTTGCAAGTCCGGGCAACCCTTCAATCAGAAGATGCCCGTCACAAAGCATACCGATCAAAAGCCGGTCAATCAGATTCTTTTGACCAACAATAACCTTTTCCAGTTCAGTTACAACAACCCTGACAGCTACACTTTTTTGTTCTATCCGTTCAGTTAATTCTTGTATTTCCATAATTCTTACGATCCTTTCTTTCCCTTACCCGCAACGTTTCTCAAACGGCCAGGCCAAAACTCCGCCATCCATGAACGTACTAATTTAATGTCGAACAAGCTATAGACTTTCAGATAATTAATTTCACAAGGCCAGAAGGAGAAAGGCGTATTAGTTATACGTCAACGACTGATAACACAGTGAAATTATTTATCTGAAAGTCTATAGGCCAATTCCTTACACCCGTTGCTTTCTTATCAGATCATTCGGCAAATAGTCGTTATTAAGAAAAATAGTCACCCTGCTTCC
>JAYEFW010000281.1:0-2389 GCA_034658795.1 Thermodesulfobacteriota bacterium | reverse complement strand
GCAGGTTTTGCCCATAATTTCGGCCTGGCCAGTTCGCCAAAAGGGGTGGGGCCTCACGGTATTGCGGCGGTTATTATTGGTCTTATAGTCTGTCTGTTTATCGGTTTTACGATGAGAAAAAGAATAAGCTAAGGAGGTAAAATTATGAGTATAATTGTTGATGCCGGAGGACTCTCCTGTCCTCAACCGGTCTTGATGACGCTGGATAAAATCAAGGAGATACAAAAAGGAGAAATACTAATAAAGGTGGATACAGACACTTCCAAAGAAAATGTGAGCAGGGCGGCAAAAAGCCAGGGCTGGGAAATTGCTGATGTTCAGGAAAATGAAGGAGGATATCAGCTTACCATTAAAAAGGAATAAGAAATGTCATTTTTTGAATTTTTAAAACCAAAAAAAAAATCACAAGAGTCTGATCAGGACAGGGGTATACTGGTATTTGAACATACCAGCGAGGTGATCCGTGCGGAGAACGTTCTTAAGGCATCAGGATGGAAAATCCGGGTTATGGGGCCGCCGCCAGAGATTCAAAGCGGCTGCGACCTGGTAATCGAGTTTCCGCTTATAGAAGAGCTGAACATTGTGCGAACTCTCCAAAAAGTCGGAGCTTCGCCTTTGGAAATAGTCCCGGTCAGCAGCCCCCTGCTGCAGCCTGTGGATCTTTTTCAGATTAAGGACTTTGACCAATACCTGATGGTTCGCGCTGCTAATATGAAATTAACTGTTGAGAAAAAGACCCTGAATATCGTAAACATATCAGGTGGCGGTTGTCCGGATGTCCCTTATCTGGCGCAGGAAATGGTTGGCAAATCGCTCTCCGAAGCGCCAAGTCCCAAGGAAATCGGTCATACTCTCTGCGGATATGCGCTGCAACTGGCTTATGAGGAGATGACACGCCGATGCTTGCCATAGTGGGAACCGTTCCTGATCAAAAGTTTCCCCTAACAACAGGGAAAGTCTGTCTAAAAGACGATGAAATCTGCATCAAGGGAAAGCGGGTCCATGTTAACCGCGGAACTCCGGCCCTGCTGGCAGCGGCTGTCAAAGCGGGAGAAATGCTGGGGCAATCGGAACTTTTTGGATATCTGGTTGGAGACATTGGCCTGGGAGAGGGCAGCCGAAATCTTTATGAATATCTTACTAAGAATCTTGGTCAATCTAAATATTCTACCATCACATTTCATTATCTTCAACCGGATGTAGACTGGCACAACCGTGTTTTATTTGCTATAAAAGAAACGGTAAAACAGACTATCCTGATTGCAGATGCCGGATTTATGTATGCAGCCAAGATGAGCGGTCAGGCCGCTTCATATGATCTGTTTACACCCGATGTTGGAGAGCTCGCCTTTCTGGCCGATGAAACTGCACCTCATCCATTTTACACACGGGGCTTTATTCTTCAGGATGAAAAGCGTGTGCCGGATCTGATTAAACGTGCATATGTACATAAAAATGCTTCGCGCTTTCTCCTTGTTAAGGGAAAAAAGGATTACCTGGCTGACAGGGATGGGATTAAAACAATGGTCGACAGCCCTGCCTGTAAGGCTATGGAGGCTATGGGCGGCACAGGGGATACACTTACCGGCATTGCAGCAGCCTTGATTGAATCAGGAATGGAAATCAGCAAAGCTGCGATTGTTGCTACAAAGGCAAATCGATTAGCCGGATATTATGCTCAGCCAACGCCGGCAACCCAGGTGATAGAGATTATACACCACATACCCGGAGCACTGGAGGAAATTCTGCAGGAGAAGGTAACCGGTAAGGCAACCACAAAATGAAGTTTACCTTTGTTTGTCCTGAGCATAACAAGATTTTTGAAAGTGATCGGTTCAGGATCATCGATGATCGAGGAGTCTTGATAGATGGCTCCGGCAATAAAACCTGGAATGCAAAGGTTGAACTTTTATCTCCATGTCCATTTTGCGGGAAGAAGCATATTTTTGATGTAAATGAACTTGTATGTCCGTTTACGTAGAGTCTGAGGTATTACCTGTTCTAAAAGGCTATGAAAAGGATGGGCTTCATATCATGGTGTGCGGGACATGCCTGACCCATTTTGATTTGCTGGATAAAAAACAGGTGGGAGAAACAACCAATATGCTTGATATTGTGACAGCCATGCAACTGGCCGACAAAGTGATTAATATATAGGATGCGCTTATCATGATCGAAATAGATATACCGGGTTTTGGCAGATTGCGGCTTGAGCACCTGATTTTGGATTATAATGGCACGATAGCTGTTGACGGCCAACCTGTTCAGGGGGTGAAAAAACGTTTAATAGCTCTTGCGCGGCACGTCGAAATTCATGTATTGACAGCAGACACTTTTGGAGGGGTCGAGAAAAAGCTCTCAGATATTCCATGCAAGATACATGTCTTGT
>JAYEFW010000280.1:0-2394 GCA_034658795.1 Thermodesulfobacteriota bacterium | reverse complement strand
GCTTGTCCAACAACCGGATAAGATTGTGGTTCGCTACGCTCACACAATCTATCCTTATTCGTTAGCAGTTAGCTTTTAGCTATTAGCCTTTAGCTAAGAGCTAACCGCTAATGCCTAATAGCTTTAATCAAACAGATAACACATTCAGCTAACTGCTAATGGCTAATGGCTAACGAAAAACCACTTATGAATATTCTGATTGTTGATAATAATGCTGTATGGCTTGAAACTCTTAAGAGAGGGCTGAATATAGGTGGACACGAAGTTGTTGAAGCCATGAGCGCAAACGAAGCTCTGATGAATTTAAGTAATCCGGATACGCCCGCTATTGATCTTGTTCTAACAGACTATGTTATGCATGAAATGAACGGGATAGAACTGCTTAAAGAAATACGCATGAACTATAGGTTATTGCCGGTAATTATTATGACGGCATACGCTGAAAACAGCCTGTTAATTGAAGCTTTCCGCAACCATTGTAATGGGTTTATCGAAAAATCCTCTACTCTTGACCAATTTATGCAGGAAATTAACAGGGTAATGAAATGAAGCCAAAATGGACCATGCCAGAATGGCATTGGGCATGTAACTCTTTGAAAAAAATAGCCTTATTTGCAAGCCGTGCCATATTGGCATACCGGCATCCTGTCAAGTCTAATCCCAGGGCACTTTCACCAGTAAAATTCTTCTCGTTCCAATACATTGAAATCACATGTTTTTTATTAATTTTTCGGAAATAGCGTTTTTTTGGCACGCATGGTGCTATTGATGATCTCATGTCCATCTTTTACGGATCATCAAAAAAAGCCGGCGAGTTCTTCGAAGAAAAACGGTTCTCATTAAGAACCACAAACACAATTAAGGGCTTTGGTATCATTATGTTGTAGGTATAATTGTAAGGAGATAAAATTTTATGCATAAACAACAAATTGTAATATCCATAGTTTGTCCATTCTTCAATGAAGAAAATATGGTTGATCTCTTTATGAAAGAAATTACCGCTGTAGTAAATGAACTGAATAAGCCTTTTGAAGTTGTTTGCATAAATGATGGAAGTACAGATAATACGTTAGCGAAACTTCTTCAGGCAAAAGAAGATTACCCAAATATGAAAATTATAAATTTTTCTCGAAATTTTGGGAAAGAAGCGGCTTTGACTGCTGGATTAGACTATGCAAAGGGCGAGATGATTATTCCCATTGATGCAGATTTGCAGGACCCGCCAGAGCTTATTAAGGATTTTATTTCCTACAGGGAAAAAGGATACGATGTAGTTGTAGCAAAAAGAGTTGATCGTTCTAGCGATAACATTGCCAAAAAAATTACTGCTCAACTTTTTTACAAATTTCATAATAAAATATCTCAAACTAAAATTCCGGATAATGTAGGTGACTACAGACTTATAACAAGAAAAGTCTTGAATGCCATGCAGGAACTACGAGAAAATCAAAGGTTTATGAAGGGTATTTTTGCCTGGGTAGGTTTTAAAACAGCGACTGTGGAGTATAAACGTGCTAACAGAAAAGCGGGCAAAACAAGTTTTAACGGATGGAAGCTATGGAATTTTGCATTAGATGGAATTACTAGTTTCAGTAATATTCCGCTTCGAATATGGTTATATATTGGTACATTCATATCTTTTCTAACTTTTCTTTATGGAAGCTTTATTATTTTACGAACACTGATTTTGGGCATTGATGTACCTGGTTATGCATCTTTGCTCACAGTTATTTTGTTCCTTGGCGGTATTCAATTAGTTGGAATTGGAGCATTAGGTGAGTATATAGGGCGTATTTATATGGAATCAAAAAGACGCCCACTTTATATTATTGAAGATGAATTTTAGGATCAGTTATGCTTTTCAATGACCCAGTTACCTATATTTCTATCCGTAAATTCAACCCCAAAGAGATAAATCTCCTTGCCAACGCCCTGATACTTCTCAAAATATTTCTTGTCTCTGATCTGCTTTAAGGCATTATCCTTATCCCCATTGAATTTGAACTCAAAGATATAGACATCTTTATCAATAATGACAGCATCAATTCTTCCCTTGTTTGTTTTTACTTCAGCCTCTACCTTTAGGCCAATAAGAGAAAATATCAGATAAAAAATTGTCTGGTAATATTTTCCCCTGTTTATGTAAAGGTCATAAGGAATATCGGCAAAAAAGACCCGCAAGGTATCAAAAAACGCATCAAAATCATGTCCCCTTAACGCATCAATCAGCTTCCATGCGTAACCATGAACTAATTCTCTTTCCACATAGGAATATGCCTCGGCAAGGCATTTGATCATAGAGTTTTTTACCTCAAAATTTGGATATGCCAGGGTATATTCCATCCTTTCCTTATCATACCCTGTGATTGTCAGATATCCGGTCTGAAAGAGTAT
>JAYEFW010000279.1:0-10382 GCA_034658795.1 Thermodesulfobacteriota bacterium | reverse complement strand
CAGATACGTTCAATGATCTTATGATGGGCAAATTCCGGGTATTTCACAAGTACAGGGCCAAGAGATTCGAGTACCTCTCGAACCGCCTGATGAAATTCGCCTTCACCTGGATTTCGATTTACCACCTGCTGAAAAATTGGTTCAATTTTTTCGTCAAGATTCGATGCCATGATTCCTCCTGTTTGATTTTGGATTTATTCAGCAAAAAAAAGTCCATACTATTTCTTACAGATAGGCATGGACATCATTGTCGTTCTAATGGGAAACACCCCCCATTGTGTTGTTTAAAAAATTTTTTATATTCAAGAAGCACTTTTATGTCAAGGATCTTTTGCGCTGGATATTCGATAATTTGAACACTTTTCAAAAGTCTCTTTCTACGCATTAAATAACGCAGTGAGTACTGGGGACGTTCAACTGCCGAGACTGAGGAGCTTTTTAAAAAGAATCTTGGTGATCAATGGATGGCGCGGGAAACTTTTTTAGTATCAATTGGTCCTGCGGGAGAAAAACTTCTTCCTTTGGCCAATTTGGTAAATGATAGATTCCTCTCAGTTGGAGGTGCCGGGATTGGTGCGGTAATGGGGGCTAAAAATCTTAAGGCCATTGCTGTAAAAGGACAGCATTCATTACAGGTTGCTGATGGCAGTCGCTTTGTGCAGGTGATTAATACTCTGATCAATAAACTCAACAGAGCGCCTTTAACATCACAATCAATGCCTCAGTGGGGGACGACATTTTTAGTAGGACTTTGTTATCAGAAAGGCATTCTTCCCAGAAATAATTTTCGCAGCACCTCCCAGCCATTAAAGAATATAGGCACCGAAGCTTTAAACAGCGCTTTTGCATTGAGAGGGCGCGGGTGTTTTGCCTGTCCTATTGCATGTATTAAAAAAGCAGATGTAAAATATTCTGCTTTTGAAGGAAAAGGAATGGTTCCGACCTATCTTGCGATAGGTACTTTGGGATTCAATTGCGGTATAAGCGATCTTTCAGCAATCGGTGTGATGAGTGTGCTGTGTGGTGAAATGGGGCTGGATCCTGTAGCCACGGGAGGCAATTTCGCGACTGTTATGGAATTGGTTGAGAAAAAGGCAGTTACTCCCGAGGAGTTAAAAATAGATATTTCATTTGGCAATGCCGATTCCATGATTGAAGCTATAAGGTTGATTTCAACAAAAAAGGGTTATGCCAAAAGACTTGGCCAGGGAGGAATGGCAATCTCCGAGTCTTTTAATATGCCGGAAATTTTTATGGGTGTAAAAGGTCTTTCTCTATCTCCTTTTGATCCACGGGCTATTCAGGGAATGGGTCTCCATTTTGCCACATGTAATTATGGGCCGCATTATTTATATAGCTATACTTTTATTGATGAACTTCTCAATGTTCATGAGAACCTCGATCCATTAGAGACTCAAGGCAAAGCAGCATTAGTAAAGAGATATCAGGATACTTCTGCTGTTGTGGATTCACTTGGTCTATGTAACTGGCCTTTGATGGGGTTAAAATTTAATAATTATGTTCCCATGGTAAATAGCTGCCTGGGGACAAATTATAAGGCCGATGATCTGTTATCCATAGGTGAAAGGATTTGGAATATAGAGAGAATATTTAACATGAAAGCCGGCTTCAATATGAGCCACGACACTCTTCCCGAACGTTTTTTTAAAGAACCAATCCCGGATGGACCTGCTGAAGGCCAAATCAGTCGTGTTAAGGAAATGCTTCCGGAATATTATCAATTAAGAGGATGGAGTAAGCAGGGGGAGCCTGGACTGGAGGAATAATAATGCCGAGAATAAAGATAGATCATACCAAATGCACTGGTTGCAGGCACTGCGAGGCTGCATGTTCACTTAATCATGTGGTCAATACAGTAAATCCAAGGCGGGCACGCATAAGAGTGATGAGAGACGGCAACAGATATTATCCTGTGATAGCGGGTCCTTTTGTGGATGCCGCATGTACTTCCAAACAGTTTGTTGTTATTGGTGATCAAACATATGATATGTGCGCATTCTGCAGGGCATCATGCCCGGAAAAACCTTATTTTATTGAAGCTGAAACCGGAATTCCCTTAAAGTGTGATTTCTGCGGCATACCACCGAGCCCATCGTGTGTAAGGTGGTGCAATACCGGGGCGCTGGAACTGGTATAGACTTTCAGATAATTAATTTCACTGCGTTATCAGTCGTTGACGTATCACTAATACGCCTTCCTCCTTCTGGCCTTGTGAAATTAATTATCTGAAAGTCTATAGAAGATTAAGTGAAATGAAATGAAAAATAATAATAGAGATAACAAGCTTGTTGGCGCTGTAATGCTTGTTGGCGGTGGAATTACCGGAATACAGGCAGTTATGGATTTGTCTGAAGCCGGTTATTATGTTTATCTAATTGAACGGTCATCAGCCATAGGTGGAATCATGGCTGGCTTGGATAAGACATTTCCCACCAATGACTGTGCTATCTGAATACTTGCGCCCAAGCTGGTGGAGGCCGGTCGGTCTCCCAATATAAAAATTATTACAAATGCAGAGATTAAAGAAGTTTCCGGTATTGCAGGAAATTTTTTTGTCAAGATCTTATGTTATCCCCGTTATGTTGATGCAACAAAATGTACTGGTTTTGGTGTTTGTGCCCAATACTGCCCTGTTACCATACCTGATCCTTACAACCAGAATTTATCCCTCAAAAAAGCCATTGATATTCAATATACTCAGGCTGTCCCTTCATCTTATTCCGTTAATCCTGATTATTGCCTGTTCCTGAATAGAAAAGAATGCAAGCAGTGTACACGAGCCTGTCAGACCGGTGCCATTAATTTTGATCAAAAAGCAGAGGTATCCGAGTATCATGTTGGTTCCATAATTATGGCTACAGGTTTTAAGGAATGTGATGCAGGCAGTATAGAGTCGTATGGTTATAAGGATTCTCCAAATATTGTAACAGGCCTTGAATTCGAGCGCATATCAAGTGCTTCCGGACATACATAGGAAAGATTTTAAGACCGTCTGATCTGAAAAAACCAGAGAAGATAGCTTTTATTCAATGCGCTGGTTCCCGTACACAAATATCAGGTAAAAGCTACTGTTCTTCGGTTTGCTGTAAATATGCCGTTAAGGATGCCATAGTTGCACTTGAGCATGAACCGGATCTGGATATTACAATATTTTTTATGGATATGAGGCTGTATGGCAAAGGGTTTGAGACTTTTTATGAAAGAGCAAGAAAAAGCGGTGTAACTTTTGTCCGTTCCAGGGTTTCTGAAATTAAACATGATAAAGATACTGAAGATCTCGCAATAGAATATATTAAGGAAGATGGAACCCTGCATCATGATATATTCAACCTCATTGTACTTCCAATGGGCCTGGAGCCACATAAAGAAAATTATTCTTTGGCAAAGGCTGCCGGCATTAAGCTAAATACCCATGGTTTTTTTCAGACAGGCCTTTTTAACCCTCTTAACACTATTAGAGAAGGTATTTATGTTGCAGGTGGATGTAAAGGGCCGATGCCCTTGCCTGACAGTGTTATGCAGGCAAGCGGGGCAGCAGTTTGTGCTTCGGAACTGCTGCAAAAGTCACGTGGCACGCTGATCTCTGAAAAGGTGTTTGCTGAAGAAATATCTATTGATCAGGAAGATTTGAGAATAGGGGTTTTTGTATGCAATTGCGGGAAGAATATCAGTGGAGTTGTGGATGTTGCTGACGTTAAAAAATATGCTGAGACACTTCCTGACGTTGTAGTCAGTACTGATAATGTTTATTCCTGCTCAGAAGATACACAGGCCTTGATAAAGGAAACCGTCATTAATGAAAAGCTTAACCGCGTTGTTGTTGCAGCATGTACTCCCAGAACACATGAGCCGTTATTTCAGACAACTATAAGGGAAGCAGGGTTAAATAAATGCCTTTTTGAAATGGTTAATATCCGCGATCAGTGTTCCTGGGTGCATGCTCATGAAAAAGAAGAGGCGACTCAAAAGGCAAAAGATCTTATTCGCATGGCTGTTGCAAAGGCCGGGTTGATTCAACCCCTTGTCGAACCCATTATAAACATTATCCCAAAGGCATTGGTTACTGGCGGGGGACTTGCCGGTATGACTGCCGCATTATCTTTGGCAGAGCAAGGATTTGAATGTTATCTGATTGAAAAAACATCCGTATTGGGAGGCAATCTTCAAAATATTCATTACACGTTAGAGGGCGAAGATCCAAAGTTATATTTAAACGAGCTTGTTGATAAGATAAGCAACAACAATCTTATTAATGTTATTACAGAATCCGAGGTGGAAAGCGTTAATGGATTTGTGGGAAATTTTCATACAGTTATAACAGGCGCAAATCATGGAACTGATCGTGAAGAGTTGAAACATGGAATCATCATTCTTGCAAATGGCGCAGCAGTTTATGAGCCTGATGAATATTTGTATGGAAAGAGCGAGAATGTTTTACTTCAGCATGTACTTGAAGAAAGAATTGCTTCCGGTCAGTTTATACCGGCTGAAGAAGATTCTGTAGTTATGATTCAATGTGTTGGTTCACGTGATGACAATCATCCATATTGCAGCAGTATCTGTTGCAGCATGGCCATTAAAAATGCCTTAAAAATTAAAGAAATAAATCCTGCGACCAATGTCTACATCCTGTACCGGGACATGAGGCCATATGGTTTTCATGAGGACTTCTATAAAGATGCCAGAGATAGGGGAGTTGTCTTCATTAGATATGACATAAAACATAAGCCGGATGTTACAGAAATTGACGGCGGGGTTTGTGTAACTGTCAATGACCCAATCATAAATAAGGATGTTGTTATAGATGCTAAGATATTAGCTTTAAGCACTGCAATTATTCCAAGGAAAGATGAGAAATTAGGGAAAGCTTTATCTGTAACTAAATCAGCAGATGGCTTCTTGTTGGAGTCACATGTACAATTAAAGCCGGTGGACTCATATGTTGACGGGATTTATATCTGCGGTATGTCCCAATTTCCTAAGCCGATTGATGAATCAATTTTTCAGGCCAAGGCGGCAGCATCTCAGGCTTCTATTTTGCTTGCACGAGGATATGTGAAGACCGAACCCATCGTATCTTCATGTGATACAGATAAGTGTATTGGCTGTGGCATATGCGAGTATTTTTGTCCATATAATGCAATAAAAATGACCAGGATTAACAAGAAAAGAAAGGCGGAGATTGTTGTGGCAGCATGTAAGGGGTGTGGTGTATGTTCATCATATTGTCCTGCAAGGGCGATAAATATGGGAAGATTTACAGATGAGCAGATTTTAGCTCAAATTAAGGCATTTGGGGATAGTAAAGTAACTTCTCAATAAATCCGGGCAAATGACATGATACAAGACTCGCCCACTGATAATAAAATGTAAGAATATCTGAAACTCGCCCAAGTGAGCTTAAAGAAAAAACAGTGGCCAATCCTTTTAATATGTATTGGTTAAGCGATAGATCATATGCTTTAAAAATAAATTCTCTTATGCGCTGTTTTTTTTCAAAGCTCACTAAGATGCTCAAACAGTCAGCTATTTTACATTTTATCATCAGCGGACTCGTCTTTTTTATCTTTATCCGAACTTTTTGAGAAGTGACATAGTAAGGAGTAACCAGAGGAATTTAGGAAATAAAATTATGGTAAACGAACCCAAAATACTCGGTTTCTTATGTAACTGGTGCTGTTATGCGGCGGCAGATTCAGCAGGTATAGCAAGATTCCAGTATCCTCCTAATATAAGAGTGATCAGAGTGATGTGTACTGGAAGGATAGATCCTGTTTTTTTGCTTGAAGGATTTATTAATGGAGCTGACGGCATATTTGTTGGCGGGTGACATTTGGGCGAGTGCCATTACCGGTCTGGTAATTATGAAGCCTTAAACAAAATTGCATTTATAAGAATGATACTTAAGAGCCTGGAAATCAATACAGACAGAGTTGCTCTTAAATGGGCGTCCGCTGCTGAAGGCCCACTTTTTGTCAAGTTGATTACTGAATTTACTGGTAAAATAAAAGATATTGGAACTTTGGGCTCCGGCGAAGGACTTAATCGTGAAGAGCTGATCCGAAAAATGAAAGCCGCAAGCATGGCTGCAGAAGGTATGAAAGTAAGGATGGCCTTTGCAAAACAGGCAAAGCAGATAAAAAAAGATAAAGCATATGGCCATCTGCCGTCGGAAGAGAAGTTATTGACGGTTTTGATGAATGAAATGGCTCGGTATGAGAAATTATGAGAAACACTTTAGCGCTTTGAAATATATCCGCTTCAGGTATAATACATTCAAACCATGAAAAACTCACGCATAAGATATCGTAAAGAAAGAATCGGCCATAACTATAAAGAAATTGTGGTAATTGAGCAAACAGAGATGCAAAAAACGACATTTTGTACCGGATTCTTTCTTAACGATATCTAATACGCTTAAACAGTTTCCTGTTTTGAATGTATCACACCTGAAGCTTATGTGTATCTTGTTTGTTTCATAAAGCTCACGCGTTACAATTATAAGAAACATGACATTATGGAAAAAGTCCTTTTACAAAAAGCAGATTCCAAATTCAAAGACGAGATTGCTCAAAAAATAGGGATAGAAGAAATTAAGCCCTGCTATACATGCGGCTCATGCACAGGGGTTTGCCCTGTGCGGAAAGTCATAGAGGATTTTGATCCAAGGCGCATTATACATATGATAGTTTTGGGAATGAGAGAAGAAGTTCTCTCATCTGATCTGATCTGGTTTTGCTGCTTATGTAACAGTTGTTATTTTGTTTGTCCGCAAGGTATTAGATTCAGCAGGATAGCACGGGAACTGCAGAAATTGTCTTTAGACGAGGGGTATGTTGATGAAAACTTCTTAAAAAGACTGGAGCCTGTTAATGATTTTTTGCAGGATTTATGCCGGTTAACGATGTTCAAGAAGGTAAATGAAGGTTTTCGGGGTATACACACAATGCCCTGCTGGCGGAAAAATACATTAAAAGACGGTTAACGGTTCACGGTTCACAGTTCACGGTTTATATATGATTTTTGAAAAAGTTGATCGCATTTTAGAAAAATACGCATACAAGCATTCGGCAATAATCAGTATTATGCAGGATGTTCAGGGTATTGAAAATTATCTCCCCGAAGATACTCTTCGTTATATTTCTGAAAAGATGGAACTGAAGCTTACAAGGATTTTTGATATCGCGACATTTTACAAGGCATTTAGCCTGGTTCCAAGGGGGCGTCATAAGATTAGGGTCTGCTGTGGGACAGCTTGCCATCTTGGTGGGGCATCACAAAACTTAGAGCAGATAAAAAGGACATTGCATATCAAGGAAGGTGAGGCCACAGATGACCGTATGTTTTCACTTGAGACAGTAAACTGCCTTGGGACATGTGCTTTGGCGCCTGTGGTGATGATAGATGAAGATTATCATGACGCAGTCAGTCCCAGCAAAGTAGAGAAAATTTTATCATCGTATCACTCAGAATCAAAGAGGTTACAAGGTTGAAGGAGATTAACAGCATATCAAACTTAGAGACTCTGAGAGAATCGATTCAACAGCAGAGAGATTCCGCAAAGATGCTCATCAGAATATGCAATACTGGTTGTCGGGCAAGGAAGTCTGTAAAGGTTATTGATGTTTTAGAGGATGAGATTGAAAAGCAAGGCCTTGGAAATAAGGTAACAATTAAAAAGACGGGTTGCCATGGGTTTTGTGAGATGGGTCCCATTATGGTGATAGAGCCTGGAAACATTTTCTATTGCCGTGTGACTCCAGGCGATGTAGTGGATATTCTTTCCGAAACACTTGTCCAGGGCAATGTAGTAGAAAGATTATTGTGGAGAGACCCGGAAACAAAAGAATTAGTTATTTGTGAAAAGGATATTCCCTTCTACAAAAAACAAAAAAAGCATATATCTTATAACAGCGGCAAGATAGACCCAACTGATATTGAAGACTATATTGCAGCAGATGGATATTCTGCTTTATGCAAAGCCTTAAGTGCTATGACTCCGGCAGAAATAGTGGAAACAGTAGTTGCCTCAGGCCTGCGGGGAAGGGGAGGGGGAGGTTTTTCAACAGGTCTTAAGTGGAGGATATGCAGCGAAGCTCCAGGAGATATAAAGTATATCATTGCCAATGGTGACGAAGGAGACCCTGGAGCTTTTATGGATCGAAGTCTTATGGAAGGTGATCCGCATCGAATTATTGAAGGCATGATAATAGCTGCTTATGCCATAGGTGCAAGTCAGGGATTTCTTTATGTCAGGGAAGAATATCCAATAGCAATTGAACATTTATCAATTGCTATACAGAAGGCCGAAGAATATGGTCTGCTTGGAAATAATATAATGGGCACAGGATTTGATTTCAATATATCAATAAATAAAGGAGCCGGTGCCTTTGTATGTGGTGAAGAGACAGCACTTATAATTTCAATTGAGGGCAAAAGCGGCACACCACGGTCAAGACCTCCTTATCCTGCTTTTGAGGGATTATGGGGAAACCTACAATTATAAACAACGTGGAAACTTTTGGGAACATAACGCAGATTATTTTAAAGGGCGCTGATTGGTATTCGAATATTGGAACCACAGGAAGCAAGGGAACTAAGATTTTTTCTCTGGTCGGAAAGGTAAGAAATACAGGTTTGGTAGAAGTCGAGATGGGAACGACCCTTAGAGAAATAATTTTTGATATAGGAGGAGGGATCAGAAAGGATAAGCGTTTCAAGGCGGTTCAAACAGGTGGCCCTTCCGGAGGTTGTATTCCAATTACTAAGATAGATATGCCGGTTGATTACGATAGCCTTAGAGAAGCCGGGGCCATCATGGGTTCTGGTGGTATGATCGTTATGGACGAAACATCATGTATGGTGGATATAGCGAGATATTTTCTTAACTTTTTGTTGTTTGAATCGTGTGGTAAATGCGTCCCATGCAGGGAAGGTTTGAAACAGATGCATTATATTTTGACGAATATTTGCGAAGGCAAGGGAGAGAGAGGAGATATCGAGGCTCTTACCGAACTTGGCCATTTTATGATTTCGACTTCTTTGTGCGGTCTTGGCGCAACTGCGCCCAATCCTGTTCTAAGTACTCTGCGCTATTTTCATGATGAATATGTTGCTCATATTTATGATAAAAAATGTCCGGCTGGTGTTTGTAAGAATCTTTTTGAATACATGATTGACGAAACATTATGCAACGGTTGTACGCTATGCAAGGTTAAATGCCCTGAAAAAGCGATTTCAGGTGAAAAGAAAAAACCACACAGAATAGATACAGCAAAATGTATTAAATGCGGAATCTGTTATAATTTATGTAAAAGACAGGCCGTTATAGTAATATAGAAAAACATAAAAGTTCACCACGGAAGGGCACGGAGTCTTACTGAAGATTGTAAACAATGAGTAAGTGTAACAACAATCTGAATAGGTACGATAATTCAGTGTAATTCCGTGAAAATCCGTGGTGAACCAATACGATAACACTTCAGGAGACAGGTGATTGAAAGTCCCAATAACAATTGATGGACAAATGGTGCAGATTGATAGTGGAGCTCCTATAATTGATGCAGCAAAAAAAGCAGGAGTCGTTATCCCTACGCTATGCTATCATGAAGCCCTCAAACCTTATGGAGCATGCCGTCTTTGCACGGTTGAGATTATAATAAATAAGCAGCGAAGACTTGTGACCGCATGTAATTTTCCAGTCGAAGGCGGCATGGAAGTTTTTACTGATACAGCAAAACTAAGACATATCAGAAAAATGATTATTGAATTGCTTCTTGCAAGGTGCCCTGATGTATCGAGCCTTCATGCTATGGCAAAGCAGATGGGTATTAAAACATCCAGGTTCAAGAAACAAGATTCTACCGAATGTATCCTGTGCGGTCTTTGTGTACGTTTTTGTGAAGAGGTTGTGGGTGTCAGTGCAATAGGCCTTGTAAGCCGTGGCATTGACCGTGAGGTCGCTACGCCGTTCAAGGTAGCATCTGATGTTTGTATTGGTTGCGGTTCATGCACTTATATATGCCCTACCGGCTGTATTGAGATGGTACCCGATAAAAAAATACCACAAATGCGCACCATGAAAATGGGGCAACATTCATTAGATCCTTGTATTAATGAATTTCAGTGCGAAACATGTCCGGTAGAAAAAGAGTTTTTTGAGGATATGAGGCTTGTTATTGCTGAATTCCGCAACAATTGAAAAAGTGCTGTAGCTGTAGCCGTTTACAGTTTACAGTAAAAAATGGCATCCTTCAGCAAACCTAAAAAGTAGTTTACAGCTTTAGCGCCTCTCATTCCCATGATCCAGCGTGGGAATGTATACCATTTACAGTAAAAATTCATTTAAAAAAACTGTAAAC
>JAYEFW010000278.1:0-2409 GCA_034658795.1 Thermodesulfobacteriota bacterium | reverse complement strand
TTAGTAGCTGAGTTATTACCAAAATCATAACATGAAAATAATAAAAATTTTCTTAATTATAATCATATTTTCTCTTTTCCCCAGATTCGTGGGGAACTCTATTTCTAACGATGACCCGTTTAAAGGCCCGTGGAAGAAAAGCACAAAAAGCGCTTCCTCACAAATCCGGAAAACAACCATAAATCCACTCAAGTACCTTGTCAGGTTTTACAAAAATTATATTTCACCTATCGATGGTAAACAGTGCCCAATGTACCCATCCTGCTCGCAATATAGTATTAAATGTTTTGAAAAACATGGTCTTATCACAGGCTGGCTAATGACCTGTGACCGTCTCTTTCATGAAGCCGATGAGATGAAACAGACCCCAATGATTTTGATTAACAACCGCTTCAGATTTTATGACCCGGTGGAAAATAATGACTTTTGGTGGTATGGGGAAAAATAGTTTTCTATCTTTACACAATAAGGATAAAATGATTAAAAAAAATTACTATGGATGCGCAAAAGACCTATGCAAACTATCACCGATGCGCATTGTAATCTATATGTTATTGATAATCATTTCTTATAGCTTTTTTTACCCTGTTTCATCTTTTGCTGAACCGGTTATTACAATCAATGCTGATAAACAGATTCAATTTGCCGAGCACTACTTTCGTACTGAAGAATATTTCAGAGCTATCGGAGAGTACAAACGGTTTATCTACTTTTTCCCTGATGATCACAGGCGGGAACTTGCAATGTATAAAATTGGGCTGTCTTATTTTAACGGAAAAAAATTTCAAGAAGCAATTGATGCCTTTAACGAACTTTTAGCCAAATTTCCTGCGACCAATTTTAGAACAGAAGTCAGATTCAGGATAAGTGAATGTTTTATTAAACTAAAGGACTATCTCAAGGCAATTGGGAGACTTAATGATATGGCTGTTACAGCCGAAAATATAAACATCGCTGATCAGGCATATTACAGGCGTGGCTGGATATATCTTGAGACGTCTCAATGGGAAGAGGCTGAAAATTCTTTTAGACTAATCAGCAAGAAAAACCTGCATAAATACCGACTGGCAACTCTTTCTCATGAGATGAGTAAGAAAAAAAACTTAAAGACTAAAAGTCCGACGGCTGCGGGAATACTTGCTATTATTCCCGGCGCAGGCCATCTTTACTGTGGAAGATATAAAGACGCAGCCACAGCATTTATTCTTAATACTGCCATGATCTATGCTGCCTATGAGGCATTTGACAATAATTTAGATGCTCTTGGCGGCATCATAACTTTTTTTGAACTTGGCTTTTACTCCGGCAACATTTACAGCGCTGTAAACTGCGCCCACAAATACAACCGTAATACCAACAAGAATTTTTTTGAATATTTGCGGCAAAATTCACGAATAAATCTTGGACTTCGTCCTGGTCAGGAAAAAAAGAGAGCAGCACTTATATTATCTTATAATATTACATTTTAAGAGACCTTTGCAAAACGCCCCCTTTTGCCCAATTTCGGTGTCAGACTCAAATTTTAAGCCTCGAAATACTCAATGTATTCCTACATTTAAAATTTTCGTCTTCCTTGAACTTGAACAAAATTGAACGTTTTTCAAAGGTCTCAGTTTAAATAAAATCTTGTCTATCCTGTCAGACTCTTTTAATATGAATTTTAATCGACAGATTATACAAATTCAGTATTGCTCCAATAAAAAGACGGTGGTATAGAAAAGTCTGTTTTACAAGAATTGGGGGAAAAACAGGTTTTTGCTTGAAACTGCTAAACAAAATCAGCCTTGATCTTGATGACCTGCTTTTGCCTTACACATTAGACCTTTCCATATACCACCATATCGCCAACCCCGATTTGATCAAGCATATTGAGCGGGTTGGAAAGATTTTTTATAAAAGGAAACAAAACAAATGAAAGACGAAAAGGGACTATATTATCATCCTTACCCTCAAAATAAAAAAGTTCGTATGTATGTGAGTGGATCAGAAGGCAATATATATTTCAGGCTCTGGAATTCAGACGACCCTGATCTCTGGACAGATCACAAATGGGTGCCTTACAATGCAATCAAACAGGCTGCAAACATGTATAAAGGCAAAGACTTTAATCCAAACAGTGCTTACGATATAGAAATAGCAAAAGAACTGATTAAGGGAGATACGGATTAAATTCGCTACCACCCGCCCGGGCAATCCCAGCCCTGATCACCGAATTTCTGGCGACACTGCAAAAGATGCTGGTTGCGTTTCTTTAAAAGCTCTGCCTGAAGCATGGCAACCTCATCGGAAAGTTTATTGATCCTGTCTTTATCCATTTCCGGCTGCGCCCATAATGTAGTCAGTTCAACACGTTTTGCGGCCAGCTTCATTCTTAAATCCATGGTATCCATCATGTGAGCAGCCCGCATT
>JAYEFW010000277.1:8296-10433 GCA_034658795.1 Thermodesulfobacteriota bacterium | reverse complement strand
ATGCCAAAAAACTTTATATCTAATCAGGAGGTCTAATATGTCAAAACAAATTTCTTTCTCCAAGTATGAACAAAAAGTTCTTCCCAACTTCCGACAAAAAATTAGTCAGGCAGAATCTACCGAGGATGTAAAAAAGTTTTTTGTCTATACTGCCCAAGAGTTATTAGAAAGTATTTTTGCCGGAAAAATTGATTTTAAATATGAAGATATTGAATTAATTCCGGGCAAAAAGCCGCACTATCTTTTGAGCAAACAGTTTGCTTTTTCCGATGAATTTAAGTCTGTTTGGAAGGACTCTGATTTGCCTCGCTTGCTTTCCCGATTAGCGGAAACCGCGGTGCATCGATATAAGCATCTTAAAAAGCGACCGGAAAAAACCGAGTCTAAAATTAGAATGAAGTAGGTAACACTTCAGCGACCGCAGGGCGCGCGTTTTAAGCTTTTGCGCAAAAACAAAAGGGCTTGCAAGTTTTGCAAGCCCTTTATTTTTTATGTGGAGGCGGCAACCAGATTCGAACTGGTGAATAGCGGTTTTGCAGACCGCTGCCTTACCACTTGGCTATGCCGCCAAAAAATGGAGCGGGAAACGGGATTTGAACCCGCGACTTCGACCTTGGCAAGGTCGCACTCTACCACTGAGTTACTCCCGCTCAAAATCATATTTTTTAAATATTTATCTCTAATTTGTCAACAATAAAATAACTTGGGAATACCTAAGTTGATCGTTTTTTTGCGAAGAAATGTGCCAAGATCTTGATGCAGCAAGGTTTGCGAAAATCGTAGGCATACCAATGGATATGTCGAGACTTTTCGCAAGTCCTTGATGCGCAAGAGATTGGTGCAGATCGAGTAAAAAAACGATCAATTTAGGTATTCTGTTAGTCCAGAAGAAAATCACTAAATCTCATGAAATAATCAACCCCGGACCAAATCGTCAAGACCAGGGCGGGCCACAAAAAAACCATCCCTATTACATGAAAATTTATCCCAAAATAAGGATAGTGCAATAAAAGGGGTATTATTGCGGCTATCTGAAAGCCGATTTTGTACTTGCCAAGGCTGGATGCGGAAATATCCTCTTTTCTTTCAACAATAATATTCCTAAGACCTGTTACTGCAAGCTCGCGCCCTATAATGATGCAAACTATCCACGCAGGTACCCACCCGAGAGACGAAAGCATAATAAAAGTAGACGAAACAAGGAGTTTATCTGCAAGGGGGTCCATTGCTTTTCCTAAATTAGAAACAAGCCCCCTTTTTCTTGCATAAAAGCCATCAAAATAATCAGTTATAGCTGCCGCACTGAAAAGTATGGCGGCAGTAAAAGTACAAAATTTGTTCGGGAATAAAAGAAAGACAACAATTACCGGAACAGCCGCGATGCGATATAGAGTCAAACTATTGGGATGACTTAATATTTTTTTTATATCCAGGCCTGAAAACATTGGTTTATCTATTTAATACTTTATTTGTTGGCTTTGTTCCAGTCATCAAGAAAAGCTTTAATCCCTTTGTCGGTAAGAGGATGTGATGCGAACTTGCTAAGCACTTTAAATGGAATAGTAGCAATGTCCGCACCCATTAAGGCCGCATCAAGTACATGCAGCGGATTGCGTACACTTGCTACAATTACCTCGGTATCAAATGCATAATTATTGAAAATCTCGACAATCTGTTCAACGAGCAGAATGCCCTCATTAGAAATATCATCAAGCCTTCCTATAAAGGGGCTCACATAGGTTGCTCCAGCCTTTGCAGCCATAAGTGCCTGTAGCGGCGAAAAGATAAGAGTAACATTTGTCTTTATCCCCTCTTCTGAAAGTTGACGCGTTGCCTTTATACCATCAATTGTCATGGGGATCTTTACAACAATATTTTTGTGAATGCTTGCCAGATGCCGGGCTTCCTTCAGCATGCCCTCGGTATCGAGGCTGATAACTTCCGCGCTTATAGGGCCGTCAACTATTTTGCAGATTTCTTTTATGATATCTTCAAAATTACCCTTCTCTCTTGCAATGAGAGTAGGATTGGTTGTCACCCCATCAGCCATGCCCATACTGTCGGCTTCCTTTATTTCTTCTATGTTTGCGGTGTCGATAAAAAATTTCATCTATTTTAGACCTCCGGTATCGCTGCT
>JAYEFW010000277.1:1363-8196 GCA_034658795.1 Thermodesulfobacteriota bacterium | reverse complement strand
TTTTCAACTGTTTTCCTTCTGACGTGAAGCAATAAACTTGTCTCTGCATTCTGTGCTGCAAAAATATAAATCTTTTCCATCAACTTTGAGATGAACTCCATTTCTTTTAGGAAAATATGACTCGCAAAAGGGGTCTTTGATCATTATATCATCGACCATATTACCAGTTTTGCCGAAATCTGCCTTTCCCTGTGTATTTTTCAGCTTCCAGGATTTCAGCAATCTGTAGCTAAGATATATTACTCCTGCAAATATTAATAATCGAAACAATATTGAACTACCCTTTGCTTTTTATCATCCAGGTTATTTAAGAGGTATTGCATATCCATTTTCAAAACCGGATGAATGAATTTTGGGTTTATATCACAAATAGGTTTTAATACAAAGCGTCTTTTGTGTATTTTAGGATGAGGAATTATAAGTCCCGATGAATTTATCACAATATCATCATAAAAAATTATGTCCAGATCTAAAATCCTGGGGCCATACCTGATTGGATCTTCAGTGCGTCCTGCATCTTTTTCGATTATTTTCAGCTCATATAAAAGCTGAAACGGATCGAAAGTGGTTTCAATCTTTACCACAGAATTAACAAACCAGTCCTGATCAGTGTAATCAACGGGCTCGGTCTTGTAAAAATTTGATTGCCCGGTTATGACGGATCTGCCGGACTTTGTGAGCACAGAAATACCTTTTCGGCAGTTTAATAATTTGTCTCCAATGTTCGAACCAACAGAAATATAGGCACTGTGTTTTTCCATTTATAGACTTTCAGATAAATAATTTCACTGTGTTATCAGTCGTCGACGTATAACTAATACGCCTTCCTCCTTCTGGCCTTGTGAAATTAATTATCTGAAAGTCTATTAGAAACCAATAGCTCGTATTCTTTCGATAACTTCCTTCATCCTTTCTTTGCCGACAGTCAGCGCCATCCTTACATACCCCTCACCGGCAGATCCGAATCCATTGCCGGGTGTTACAACTATGCCGCCCTTCAAAAGGAGATGGCTTGTAAATTCCGCAGAGGTATATCCTTTCGGGACTTCTATCCATACATAAAATGTCGCTCGCGGTTTTTCTACTGAAAGTCCAAGGCCAATCAGTCCATCAACAAGTACATCCCGTCGTTTTGTGTACTCTCTGTTCATGTTTTCCACACAAGACTGATCTCCCTCCAGTGCAGCTATGCCCGCAATCTGTACGGCCTGAAATGCACCTGAATCAATATTGCTTTTTATCTGACCAAGAGCCTGAATCATTTCCGCCCTGCCGACTGCAAACCCAATGCGCCATCCCGTCATGTTATATGTTTTTGACAGGGAATGAAATTCTATTCCCACATCTTTTGCACCGTCGGTCTCAAGAAAACTTATCGGCCTGTAACCATCGAATGCCATCTCGGTATATGCAGCATCATGACAGACAACAATATTATGCAATTCTGCAAATGAAACAACCTTTTTGAAAAAATCTCCGTCCGCCACCGCTGATGTTGGATTATTGGGGTAGTTAATAAACATCATCTTTGCCTTGCCGGCAATTTCTTTCGGAACGGCATCAAGATCGGGAAGAAAATTATTTTTTTTTAACAAATCCATAAAATATGTCTGACCACCGGCAAATTTAACTCCTATATCATAAACCGGATACCCAGGGCTTGATACAAGAGCAAAATCATTGTTATTTATAAATGCAAGGGGGATATGGGCAATTCCCTCCTTGGATCCAATCAGTGTTACGACTTCCCTGCCGGGGTCAAGATCCACGTTAAATCTTCGCTTATACCAGCGTGCAACGGTCTCGTTAAACTCGTGCATGCCTGAGTAAGACGGATACCTGTGATTTGCAGGATCTATAGCAGCCTTGTTCAATGCTTCAATTATATGCGGAGGTGTAGGCATATCAGGATCACCAACACCAAGATCAATAATATCTACGCCCTTTTTTCTAACTTCTTCCTTTTGCCTGTCTATCTCCTTGAAAAGATAGGGCGGTAAACTCTTTAATCTGTCTGACTTTTCAATTCTGATCATATGTTTTTTTTATTCCTCTATCCAACCTTAAGCCTTCAATGCATCTTCCTGGAGAAAGCCCTTATAAATGACACGGGCATCACCTTCAAGAAAAACATCGTAAAATTTTCCATCATCTTCTTTAAAATAGATATAAAGATATCCCCCGCCTCTTGTGATAACCTTTACAGGAGACTTTCCTTTTGATTTATAACGCATTACAATAGCGGCTGCAATCGAACCCGTCCCGCATGCCAAGGTTTCATCTTCTACCCCTCGCTCATATGTTCGAATTGATATGGTATTGCTATTTCCGGCGCATATGAAATTTACATTTGTTCCTGCAGGGGCATAAATGTCATGGAACCTTATCTCTCTTCCTGTCTTTACCACCTCCGCATCATCAATATCACCAACCAGGATAACCACATGCGGAACTCCTGTATTTACACTGCTAACCTGCATGGAACCATTTCCCAGCTCAAGATTATAATCTGTCTTGAGATCAATCGGGTCCGGCATTTTTATTTTTACCTGGTCATTTTCAACTATAGCTGAAACAATACCGGCTTCTGTCTCAAAAGATACTTTTGTTCCTGAAATCCCGTTTAAATATGCAAAGCGTGCAGCACATCTTGCTCCATTCCCGCACATTTCAGCAGTGCTTCCGTCAGAATTAAAAAAACGCCACTTAAAATCAACATTTTCAGATTCTTCTACAAGTATAAGGCCGTCAGCACCAACAGACATTTTTCTGCGGCAGACTTTAGCAATAAAATCCTGCAAATTATTTTCGTCAACAACTCTATTTCTGTTGTCAATAATAATAAAGTCGTTGCCGCTTCCGCTAATCTTGTAGAAAGTAATTTGTTCCATTAAATTTCCGTTCTAATTTTAGTTTTATAAAACCGGCTGAGCGTAAGCTTCAGGTGTGATACATTTAAAGCAGGAAACTGTTTGAGCGTATTAGATATCGTTAAGAAAGAACCTTGCAGGATCTTGTCGTTGTTTATTAAGGACTTGTTGAACTGTTGCTATTGTTTTCATTCTTGGCAAGTTCTTTCTTTACGATATCTTATACGTGAGTTTTTCATGATTTGAATGTATTATACCTGAAGCTGAAGCACACAATTTTAAAGAAACGCCGGTATAGACTCTCCTTCAATTAAGTCCTCGTAATCTTGGCGTGCCCTGATAACATGGAACTCATCATCCCTTACCATAACCTCGGCCACCTTAAGCCTTGAACAATAGTTGGATGACATGACAAATCCGTAGGCACCAGCACTCATCACCGCAAGAAGATCACCCTGCCTGAAATCGGCAATTTTACGGTCAACAGCTAAAAAATCTCCTGACTCACAAATAGGCCCCACAACATCCGCAACTATTTTTTCGCGCTCAAGCTCAACAACAGGCATAATGGCATGAAATGCGTCGTACAGACTAGGCCTGAGCAGATCATTCATTCCTGCATCAACTATAACGAATTCTTTTGCCTTTCCAGGCTTTCTGTAAAGAACCTCAGCAACAAGTATTCCCGCATTCCCTACAATAACCCTGCCCGGCTCCAGAATAAGTTTTACGTGCATATCTTCAATTGCCTGCATAATTGATCTAGCATACTCACCGGGATGCGGAGGTGATTCATCATTATAAGTTATTCCAAGCCCCCCGCCCATATCAATGTATTTGATATCGATATTGAGCCCCCTGAGTTTGTTTGTCAGGGTTTTTATACTACTAAGAGCATTATTAAAAGGTTTCGTTTCTGTAATCTGCGATCCTATGTGGCAGTCAATACCAATAATATCAATATTTTTAAGCTTTCCGGCAATCTTATAGCCTTCAATTGCTGCTTCGGTGTTAATTCCAAACTTGTTTTTCTCAAGTCCGGTCGAAATATAAGGATGGGTTTTCGGGTCAACATCAGGGTTGACTCTAATGGCAACGGGAGCTTTCTTTTTTAATAACCTTGCCCTATTGTTTATAAGCTCAAGTTCTTCAAGAGACTCGATATTAAACATAAGTATTCCAGAGCTAAGAGCATAATCAATCTCATCCTTGCGCTTTCCGACACCGGAATAAACTATTTTTTCCGGGGGAATACCGGCTTTTAAACCACGATAAAGCTCACCGCCTGAAACAATATCAAGGCCGCCTCCAAGATCTGCAAAAAGTTTTAAAACAGCCAGGCTGGTATTTGCTTTTGCAGAAAAGCACACAAGCCTGTCTATACCATCAAAGGCATCATCAAACGTAAGAAAATGGCGCTTCAAAGTCGCATGGCTGTATAAATAAAAAGGAGTTCCGACCTTTTCCGCAATTAATTTTATGGGAACATCTTCGCAATGCAGCTCATTATCCCGGTAATTAAAATGATGCATAACCCACCTGTTAAGTAACAGTTTACGATTGTCGGCTTACAGTTAACAGTTGATCAAAACATAAAACCGTGAACCGTAAACCGTGAATGCATAGCCTGTTAATATAGACTTTCAGATAATTAATTTCACAAGGCCAGAAGGAGGAAGGCGTATTAGTTATACGTCGACGACTGATAACACAGTGAAATTATTTATCTGAAAGTCTATAAGTGAAATCAACTATATTGGAATCCTTGCCGGTCACTCCGTGCTTGGTATAGATAACTACTTTATAGATGTACCTGCAGCCCTTCTCAAGGGCTTCAGCATACTTTATACTGTCTTTCCCTGAATTTCTCATATGTTCAAGGGAAATATCGGCAACTCGTTTAAATATCTTCGGGCAATCTTTACAATCAGACTCAGAAACTGATTTTTTGGATCTAAAAACATAAAAACCGCCTAAACCTGATTTAACCTTTCTTTTTACTTCCGGAATAGTCCAGGTCAGCTTAAGCTTGTTTCCATCTAAACTATAACTCAAATCATCCACTACAGGAAGTTTTTCCTGGCGCGGTGGTTTTGGGGGAGCTTTTTTGCCGCATCCGGATAAAAAAATAGAAAAAGCAACTATTATTAAAATTTGAACAATAATGCTTCTGCAACAATAATTATACATCTAATTCATCAACCTTAAGCTTAAGGTCCCCCTCAGCCTGCTTAATAGCGGCCTTGACATTTTCCGTGGCAGTTCCACCAGAAGATTTTCTTCTGTCTATCATCTGCCTCGTGGTTAAAATATCAAAAACATCTTTTTTAAAAAGGGACGAAAATGGCTTTAACTCCTTTAAAGTCATTTCATGAAGCTCTTTATTTTCATTGACGGCATAACTTACAATTTTGCCGATGCAGCTATGCGCCTGGCGGAATGGTATTCCCCCGGCAACAAGATAATCTGCCATATCAGTGGCATTTAAAAATCCTTTAGACGCGGCCTCAAGCATCGCTTTCTTTTTTATTTCAATATTAGGAAGCATTTTTATATAAATTTTCACACAGGCTTTTAATGTATCAACAGCATCAAACAAAGGCCCCTTATCCTCCTGCATGTCACGGTTATAAGCAAGTGGTAATGCTTTCATAATACTTAAAAGTGCTATTAAATCTCCGAAAACACGACCGGTTTTTCCGCGTACCAGCTCCAGCACATCCGGATTCTTTTTCTGTGGCATAATGCTGCTTCCGGTTGAAAAAGAATCAGGCAGCTCAATAAAACCAAATTCTGATGATGACCATAAAACAAGCTCCTCGGATATCCGGCTGAAGTGCACCATGCAAAGACTTGCAGCCGCCAAAAATTCTATTATAAAATCTCTGTCAGACACAGAATCTATACTGTTTGCAGATACCTCGGGAAAACCAAGAAGTTCCGCCGTATATTTTCTATCAATTGGATATGTTGTTCCCGCAAGAGCTGCACTGCCAAGCGGCATTATATTTATGCGTTTTAATGCATCCATGAACCTGTCGCAATCCCTTGAAAACATCTCATAGTATGCCATCATGTGGTGAGACAATAGAACGGGCTGCGCTCTTTGTAGATGAGTATAGCCCGGCAGAACAACGTCTATATGAACTTTTGCAAAATCAACAATTAACTCTCTGAGGCTGATAAGATTTTTTAAAATATCTAAAGTTTCGTCTCTCAGATACATACGCACATCAAGAGCTATCTGGTCGTTTCTACTTCTGGCAGTATGGAGTTTCTGGGCTACTTTTCCTATATCCTCAAGAAGCCTGGATTCTATATGCATATGTATGTCTTCCAGGCCGTCATCAAAAAGGAATTCCCCTCTCTCTATATCCCTTTTTATCTGTCCAAGACCCTGAATCAATAATGAAGCATCTTCCTCTGTAATAATAGACTGCCTGGCAAGCATTCTGCAGTGAGCAATGCTGCCTTCGATATCATAAGAATAAAGCCGTTTGTCTATATTAATCGAAGATGTAAATGTTTCTACAAGTCTATCTGTTTTCTCGGAGAATCTTCCATCCCAGGGTTTTTCAGACATATATAATCCTCATTACAGGCAAATAAAGGTCAGATTACCTATTTAGCGGCTGAGCGAAAACCTATCATCTTTCGATCAGAAATTCGAAATACGAAGCACGCCCATTTTATAAGATTGGCCGAAACAATGACAAAAATACAAATGCTCCAATGACAAAAACCACCGATTTGCAGTAAGGGCACGGCGCGCCGTGCCCTTACTTAGTTTTGGTCATTTTCTGATTTGGTATTCGGATTTGTTTCAAATTTCGAATTTCGATATTCGGGTTTTGCCTGAACATGAGTTTTAGTTCAGGCACTATTTAGCATATTCTGGATACGCAATCTCAGCGCATTAAGGCGTATAAAGCCTTCAGCATCTTTCTGGCTGTATACAGTGTC
>JAYEFW010000277.1:0-1263 GCA_034658795.1 Thermodesulfobacteriota bacterium | reverse complement strand
TTCGATATTCGGGTTTTGCCTGAACATGAGTTTTAGTTCAGGCACTATTTAGCATATTCTGGATACGCAATCTCAGCGCATTAAGGCGTATAAAGCCTTCAGCATCTTTCTGGCTGTATACAGTGTCGTCTTCAAAAGTGGCAAAATCCTCTTTGTAAATAGATTTATCGGATCTACGGCCAAGTATACGACAGTTCCCCTTATATAGTTCAATGCGTACAACTCCGGAAACATTTTTTTGTGTTATGTCTATCATATTCTGCAGGAGCTTCATCTCAGGTGAAAACCAGAAACCATTATAGATTATCTCAGAATATTTGGGTATAAGGGAGTCCCGAAGATGCATTACTTCTCTGTCCATGGTAATCGACTCAACAGCCATATGTGCAAGCCTCAGAATAGTGCCGCCGGGAGTTTCATATACACCGCGGGATTTCATACCGACAAAACGGTTTTCAACAATATCCGCTCTTCCTATGCCATGACGTCCCCCCAGCCCGTTAAGCTCCTTGAGAAGATTTGCAGGAGACATATTAATATCATTTATGGCCACAGGATCGCCCTGTATAAATGTTATTTCTATTACCTCCGGTTTATCAGGCGCATTCATGGGAGAAACGGTCAGGGTAAACATGTCCTCATGCGGTTCTTTCCAAGGATCTTCAAGGACACCTCCTTCGTAACTAATGTGAAGCAGGTTTCTGTCAGTGCTGTATGGCTTTGAAGGTGTTACCGGCACTTTTATACTATGTTTTCCAGCAAACTCCATAAGAGAAGTTCTGGAGTTAAGCTCCCATTCACGCCACGGAGCAATAATATGAATATGAGGATCCAGGGCCAGATAACTCAGCTCAAACCTGACTTGGTCATTTCCCTTGCCGGTTGCGCCATGGCTTACGGCATCAGCCTTCTCGATCTTCGCAATTTCCATCTGACGTTTTGCTATAAGAGGCCTGGCAAGAGATGTTCCCAAAAGATATTGGCCCTCATATATTGCATTTGCACGAAATGCCGGAAACACATAATCAGCAACAAAGGTCTCTTTAAGGTCATCTATGTAAACCTTAACCGCACCGGTCTTTAAGGCCTTTTCTTCTATATCATCAATTTCTTCTTTCTGACCTATATCAGCCGAAAATGCAACCACATCACATTTATAAGTTTCAATCAGCCATTTTAAGATTACAGATGTATCAAGGCCGCCTGAATAGGCCAAAATTACTTTTTTAATTTTTTCCTGCAAAATAAACTCCTTGAATTTAT
>JAYEFW010000276.1:0-2429 GCA_034658795.1 Thermodesulfobacteriota bacterium | reverse complement strand
ACCTCTTGCTGCAGCAACCGCCGGTATTTCCTTTAGTGAACTTCTTGATACACTGATTGAACTTAGCATTTCCTGACGGTAATTCATGATCATAAAAGGCAACAGAGAATTAAAAAATCATTATCATAAACTCTGCTCAGAAGATATATGCATAGGAACAATATCCTCAAGGCATATGAAATCATTTATGCTTATAGACCTTCTTGAACGGAATATAAACTGCCTGCCGTCTCCGCTCTCACAGATTCTAAATAGTTCCAAAGCCGCACAGGCTTTAATTTTAAAAGACTGGATGCTTCCGCATACATGCGTTATTACAAAGCGGACAGAATTGATTGAAACCATAAATACATACAATAAAAACAGCATCAGCTCCTCGGTAGTGACCAAAGAAGACCACATGCACTGTGGATATGGTGTGAAAAAATGGGATACCATTGAAACTGTCTATAGCTTCATGTCCCAGTCGGAATCTTCTTATCCTTTTGTAGTCCAGCCTTTTATAGAGAATTTTACTGATCTAAGGGTAATTATTGTGGGAGATTATATTGAGGCATATACCAGGCATAATCCTGATAACTTCAGAATGAATATCGCAGCCGGCGGAAAAAGTCATCCATACATGCTGAAAAAGGAAGAAAAGGATTTCTGCTATGCTATTATGAAACGCAGCAGATTCCCCTTTGCTCATATCGATATTATGATTACTGAAAATGGCAATCATCACCTTACGGAAATATCTTTAAATGGCGGCATCAAGGGAGCAAGTATAAGCAGAAAAGAACTTGACAAGAAAAAGCAGGATCTTCTTGAAAGACTGACAGAAAACCTCGAAAAAAATTGAAAAGAAGTAAAATTCACCACGGATTTTCACTTAAATTACACTGAACTATCAATAGACCTACTCTCAAACGAGTTGTTTTGAAATAATTGATCAATTGAGCTTCATTGTTTTACAATTTTCAGTGAAACTCCGTGTCATTCCGTGGTAAATTATTGCAAAAAGGGGAGATTTTATATGAAAGTCCTGGTTATCGGCGGTGGCGGCAGGGAACATGCCCTTGTCTGGAAAATTGCTCAAAGTCCAAAAGTAAAAAAGATATATTGTGCACCGGGAAATGCAGGGATCGCTGACATGGCAACCTGTTTGCCGATCAATTCCGGAGATATTAATAAACTCCTTGAATTTGCCAAAAAAGAAAAAATAGATCTGACTATAGTAGGACCCGAAGATCCTCTATGTAACGGCATTGTTGATATTTTTGAAAAACAGGGTTTAAAAGTATTCGGCGCAAATCAAAAAGCTGTGGAGATAGAATCCAGTAAATCTTTTGCAAAAGACTTAATGAATAAATACGGGATTAATACTGCTGCCGGCAAAACATTTACCAGTTATAAAAAAGCGGAAGACTATATACGCAAAACAGGTGCTCCTCTTGTTGTAAAAGCAGATGGACTTGCAGCCGGCAAAGGAGTAATTGTCTGCGAAACTGTTTCAAAAGCAATTGATGCTCTTAAACTTATAATAAAAAAGCGGGCTTTTGGTGACGCCGGGAATAAAGTTGTCGTTGAGGAATGCCTTACCGGTGAAGAGGCTTCTTTCCTTGCCTTTACAGACGGCAAAAATCTACTTCCCCTTCCCTCCTCACAGGATCACAAAGCAATATACGACAACGACCAGGGTCCAAATACCGGAGGAATGGGCGCATATTCTTCTGCTCCAATAATAGACCGGTATATGCATAAAAAAATTATGGAAGAAGTTATGATGCCGACTATCCAGGCAATGGCAAGTGAAGGCCGGCCTTACAAAGGTGTATTGTATGCCGGACTTATGATAGATAAAGACCGGATTAAGGTTCTTGAATTCAATGCACGTTTTGGAGATCCTGAGGCTCAACCTCTTTTAATGCGGATTAAAAACGACATTGTTCCGATAATGGAGGCAACAATTGAAGGAACGCTGGATAAATGTAAACTTGAAATTGATGACAGGGCGGCGGTCTGTGTAGTCATGGCATCCAAAGGATATCCTGGTTCATACAAAAAGGGCATACCGATTTCAGGGCTTAAAGACATAAAAAGAATGAAAAATGTTGTCGTTTTTCATGCAGGCACTGATAAAAAAGATAAAAAAATTGTTACAAACGGAGGCCGTGTCCTGGGAGTTACTGCTTTAGGAAATTCCGTCAAAAACGCCATATCAAAGGCGTACATGGCTGCTTCCAGGATAACATGGGACGGAGTATATTATCGCAAAGATATTGGACAAAAGGCATTAAAAAGAATAGAACAACCTCCAAAAGTAGGAATTGTGATGGGGAGCGACTCAGACTATAAAGTTATGGAAGAAACCGTGGCTGCTCTAAAAAAATTCGATATTCCATTTGAAATGACTGTTGCATCCGCACACAGAAGCCCTGAAAAAG
>JAYEFW010000275.1:0-2438 GCA_034658795.1 Thermodesulfobacteriota bacterium | reverse complement strand
ATAGCAGATATCTTTAATAACGCTAAAATCAGATGCGAGTTTACGAGTCCGCTGGATTTTTTTTGTTAGGCAATTTAATTTGAATCTTATTATCTTAAATGTTGGATTGTGAAACTTGGCGCCATTTTTTCCTAACCCATCTTTTCGAATAAAAAAAATAACTCCTATAATTACAGTAAGTTACTTTTTTAAAATCTTTATTATGGCACTACTTTTGTTCATTTTTTAGTTCCTTTTAACTCATTCATCTAATAGCTATAGTGCTGATTGTTGCCTTTTCTGCTTTTATCGTGACCTTTAGAATATTCATGATAATATGATTATGCACATATCAATAAGAAAATCAAGACCTTTTTCATTTTATGGCACTACATTGGAAAAATCAAAACAACATATTTATAATATATTGTAATTATTAAGTTTAAATTTTTAAGGGCTCTAAAATAATGCTCATTTTGAGCATTGGCTCATAAAAGTGGAAAAGATGGGCTAATAATAGTTAACAGGTGCTTATAAATAGCTTGCCCACCATTGTTTTTTCCATCTTCTCTTAAAAATTCCGAACCATTTGCAAGGTAGGTAAAGTGCTGCAACCAGCAATCCCCAAACAATATAAACGACAGCCAGACTAAATCCATACTCTTCCGGTTTGGAGAAAAATGGTTCATAAAAAAGCCAGGTGCTTTCAACACCACTCAAGTATGCCATTATCAAGGCAATGACATGGATTATAGGGATATGAATTAGATAAAAAAACAGCGGAACTCTGCCGAATTTTTTCAATATGCGGGTAACAACATTATCTTTCCCGTCAAAAAAAGCAAGAAATAGCCATGAAATCCCAAGCGTCATCAAGAGGTAGAGCAGAGAAGGGGGATATTTTTCGCAATTGATGAAAGCCAAAGTAGTCTGCAAAAAACCTTCCTGGACATTCCAGGGAACGGGATCACCATATATATTGACTGCGCGAAGTATCGCAAAAGCGACGAGTGATGCGCCTCCTAGTGCAAACCACCATTTTTTCCGCCGTGTAGGTTTTTGCACAAGCAGACTACCCATAAAGTAACCCAGCGACATCACACCAACCCAGGGAATTATCGGGTAAAGCGCAAACAGCTTGACGCCTTACCAAGGATAGATAAAACTCGGCGCATGCAATATTCGCCATATCCATCCAAGATTACCGAAACTGTCAGGTTGTATCGCATCCAACAGATTATGCCCCACGATCAAAAAAAGAGAAAATATCGCAATGACTCGTAACGGTAAAAAAATCAGGCCGGATAGAACAACCATGGAAACACCAATAACCCAAATAACTTGCATGAACATGAAGTCAGGTGACAGGCTGAATGTCCAGCCCATACGTACAAGTGTAAATTCCAAGAATATTAGCCAAATCCCACGGCTGAAGACGTATGCAGCTGTATGATTTTTAGTTTTAGTACGTCGGCTTTGCCATAAAACAAGCGAAAGGCCGACAAGAAAAACGAAGGTGGGAGCACAAATATGCGTTACCCAGCGGGTCATAAAAAGAACAGGTTGATTAAAATCTCTTGGGTCAAAACTACCGGCCGTTAAGAAATCACGAGTATGGTCAAGTGCCATAAGAAGCATAACCAAACCCCGTAGTACGTCAATCGCGTCTATTCTAGAATGCATCGTTGGCACTATGTATTCCTCACAGATGGGCAAACATGCCTTGGCCTTCTATTTTTCTTCTTTGTGTCATAATTTTCTTGGCGAACGCTGCGGATCAGGAGCAAGACCGGAGACAAACTTGTTTGCCGGAGAGATTGTCTGTTGCATTCGCTTGTTGTGAGGCGCTTCGCTCAGCGCAATAAGTGGCTGATCCGCAGCGTTGTAGCCGGGAACGAAGCGACCGGCTACAACCAGTTATTATAGATAGTTTCTGACTATTCCCACAGATTTCATGATTGTTGACCAAAAATTAGCAAAAAAAAAACGGTTTTTCTAACTGCATATTTCAACAATTTGGATATTAAACAGAAAACCGGATAACCCCATTGAAGGCTAACTCGCCAGACGTTTTGAAGTTCAGATAACTTGCCAAAGCTGCTACTCAAGAATCAGCCGGTTTCCATACAGCTAATATTTGTATATCACAATTATTAAAGTGTTTCAATTTTGTTACGTGGATAGCAGAAATCACAACTTCCGATAACCCCCAAAACTACCCAGTCAGGCCACCCGCGCTTCTTGCCGTCTGGTTGACCCGTTTAGCATGCCCCCTTGCGGTCACGATCGCGCCAGGTAAGCCCATGTCTGCCGTAGCAGCCGTGTCGGCGGGTTAGGCGGCCGGAACTGCCAGTTCCACGACTGGCTGGACAAAAAACCCAGCAGCAGCGTTAGGAACTGCCGCGGGGCACGGATGAAGACCGGCAGCGAACGCAGGCCGATCCTCACCACCCGAGGGG
>JAYEFW010000274.1:0-10550 GCA_034658795.1 Thermodesulfobacteriota bacterium | reverse complement strand
AACAAATGGACACACACAAACATATATCTTTTCGAAAAGATTGGAATATTGGCACTGACTGTTCGTATATACTTGGAGAATGTGAAGCATATGTGAGAGCATTAAGAGATATGCCGCTAAAACCACAGTATCGTGATAAACTTCTTCGTGTATCATTAATAAAGGGTGCTCAGGCTACAACTGCAATTGAGGGGAATACTCTAAGTCAAGAGGAAATTGCAAAGATAGAAGAAGGCTGGCGCTTGCCACCAAGTAAAGAATATCTTGAAATTGAGGTTAAAAATATACTTAGAGCTTTTAATACGTTATTGAAAGAAGTTATTGTCGAAAACAAAGACCGCATTGTATCACCTGATTTAATTCGAGATTTTCACACAATGATAGCAAAAAATTTAGGAGTGCATTTAGATGCGATCCCTGGCCGATTCAGAGACGACAATAGGGTAGTCGGGCATTACTTAGCACCTGACCGTAAATATATTTCAGAGTTAATAGGCAAACTGTGTAACTGGTTGCGGAGAGAATTTCACTACACAGACGGCCAGAACTTTACAACCTCCGTAATAGAGGCCATTGTAGCACATGTGTATATAGAATGGATACATCCTTTTGGAGATGGCAATGGTCGAACGGGAAGATTGCTTGAATTTTATATTTTATTAAGAGCAGGCTTGCCAAACATTGTTTCTCATATTCTATCTAATTTTTACAATGAGACAAGATCGGAGTATTATCGCCAATTGAGCAATGCCAGTAAAACGAGAGATTTGACTGGCTTTATAAAATATGCAGTTAAAGGTTTTCGAGATGGATTGAAGGAAAACCTTGAAATTATCCAAAAAAATCAGTTTGAAATATTTTGGCACAACCATATTTATGAATCATTCGCACATCTAAAATATACTAAAAAAGATGCCTTTAAAAGAAAACGTGAATTAATATTGCATTTTCCTATAGAACGAGAGGTGTCAATTGATGAAATACCACTATTGACACCAAGTATTGCTCAAAAATATGCTACAGTCAAAAGATCAACTATTTTACGAGACATAAAAGAACTTCAGGGTTTAAACTTGTTGTTAAAAATTGGTCGAAGATATGTGGCTAATGCCGGAGTTTTAAAGGCCTTGATTCCAAGCAGGAAAATATAACAACCGCATGCACTCTGACACCCAAAGCCAAGGCTTGGTATTATTTTATTTGTTGTTGCGAACGGGAGTCGTGCCGATAGCCACTGTGATGCGGCGGCTTTTGACCGGATACGCAGTCAGTTTTAACCGTCGTCATCGACGTCATGGGCAGTTATTTCAAAATCGTTATAAATCCATTTTGTGTCAGGAAGATCAGTATTTATTAGAGTTGGTGCGCTACATTCACCTTAATCCTTTAAGAGCAGGGCTCGTATCCGATTTAAAGGAATCAGCTACGCGAGGAGGAAAGATAGCCGTAGAAGAAGGATTAAAACTATTGGAACAAATCAAGTAATATTCCAATGGATGTCCTGCTTCGTCCCCCCCTCACCCAGGGGAGGATTGAAACATGGTTGGACACAAAGTGACCCGAATGGAGAAAGATGATGTTTAACAATACAGCGGATTTATTGAAGCAAATAGCCATCGGCGAAGACTCTGTTCTTGAGTTGAAAACCATCGAGTTTAAAGGCAATCAGGTCGCAGGTCCGCATCGCAACAGCATGGCCGATGAGCTGGCGGCTATGGCGAACACGGCGACAGGCGTCATTTTACTGGGCGTAGATGATAAATCAAAAGCCATTGTCGGCATCCCCATGAACTTGCTGGATGTTGTCGAAACGTGGCTACGAGGAATATGCAATGACTTGATCGAACCTCCTTTGGATTGCGTCATTCGCAAAATTCCGATTGCCGCCGAAAACAGTGATGAAAAAATCATTATTCGCGTAGATGTTCCCAGAAGTTTGTTCGTGCATCAAAGTCCGGGCGGTTATTTCCGACGCATCGGCAGTTCTAAACGTCAGATGAAACCGAATGTGCTGGCTCGCCTGTTTCAGCAGCGCAGTCAAACCCGCTTGATACGCTTTGATGAACAGCCGATTGCCAGGGCGGACCCCGAAGTGCTTGAGCCCCGGTTATGGAAACGATTCAGAACCGTTATATCGCCGGTTAATGATCAGGAATTTCTGCAGAAAATTCAGCTCATTGCAGTAGATGAGGAAGGTGTGTTGCGACCGACCGTCAGCGGTGTGCTGATGGCTGCGGAACACCCGCAAGAATTCATCAAGACCGCTTATATTCAGGCGGTTTGCTATCGTGGTGCTGAACGAAACGCATCCTATCAACTCGATGCAAAGGATATCACGGGGCCGTTGGATATGCAGGTTCGGGAAGCGTGCAAATTCGTTGAACGCAATATGCGCGTTTATGCCGTTAAGGCGCCAAATCGTATCGAAACGCCGCAGTTTTCGATGAATGCGGTGTTCGAAGCCGTTGTCAATGCGGTTGTGCATCGCGATTACTCCGTTTATGGATCGAGAATCCGCCTGCATCTTTTTACCGACAGGCTTGAAATCTTTTCACCGGGAACTATCCCCAATACTATGACCATTGACAGCCTTTCAGAACGGCAATCGGCACGCAACGAGTTGCTGAGTACCCTGCTGGCGCGCTGCCCGATGAATGTCAATGCCATCGGCAGCCAGCGTAGTTATATCATGGATAAGCGAGGCGAGGGTGTGCCGATCATCATCACCGAAAGCGAAAAACTGTCAGGGAGTACGCCGGAATATCAGTTGATAGATGATGCGGAGCTGAAATTAACCATTTTTGCTGCAAAGCCCCCCAAATGATGACTACTCATATCCCTTGAAGAACAAAGAATGGGGTGTAAATTAGCTCAAAAAATCATCAATCATAAACATTGGAGCTATGCTGTCCAGAAAAAGCATCCCTTTTCTTGAAAGCACACAGTGGTTTTTTGGCTGAATGGGAAGAATATACCCATCTTCCTCAAGCTGCTTTATCTTCTCTGCAAATATTTGGCGAAAATTTATACCAAGGTTTTCATCAATAGCATCAATGTTTATCCCCTCGGTCTTCCTCAGCCCAAGATAAACCATCTCCATCATACGCTGCTCTTTGCTTAAAATCTCTTTCTCTTCTATAGGCACCCTGCCCTCTTTTATATTCTCTATATATTTTTTTACGCTGCGGCAGTTCCAGTAACGCCGGGGTTCTATAAATGAATGGGCGGATGGTCCAAACCCCATGTATGGCGAGAATGACCAGTACTTCATATTATGCCTGGATATTTTGGAAGCATTTTTTGCAAAGTTTGATATTTCATACTGAACATAACCATGAGCAGTTAAATATTCGATTGTTGTTTCAAAAAGCTCGGATAGCAGAAAGTCGGCCACAGGTTTAAACCTGCCTTGCCGGCGCTCCCTGTCCAATGGAGTGCCTTTCTCATATGTAAGCATGTAGCAGGATAAGTGTTCTGGATCAAATTCAATAGCCCTTTGCAAATCAGAAAGCCACATTTTTTTTGTCTGACCAGGAATGCCGTAAATAAGATCAATTCCAATATTATCAAACCCTGCTTTTCGTGCCCATTTGATTGTTCTATTTGCATCATTATTTGAATGAATTCTGCCAAGAAAATCAAGAAATTCATCATTAAAAGACTGTACGCCTATATTAATACGATTAATACCGACACCCTGGTATCCTTTAAGTTTTTCAGTTGTAACAGCACCAGGGTTGACTTCTATGGTTATTTCAATGTCAGTAGATATATTAAATAATTCGTATGCGTTTTCAATTATCCTGCCGATATTTTCCGGTTTTAAAACCGAAGGTGTACCCCCTCCGAAATACAGGGTATCGCATACTAAAGAAGGGCTTGAGACCATTTGCATCTCCCGGATCAAGGCCTCGATAAATGGCTGTTTAAGGGACTGGTTTGTTATGGAATAAAAGTCACAGTAAGGACATTTCTTAATACAAAAAGGGATATGTATATATATGCCGGTTTGTTTCATAAGGCTAAAATGTTACAAATATATCAATAAGTTGATCACTGCTTTCAAAAAAGAGTTCAAAATTTATAAAAAAATATCACAACTATCGCATTGTGACCAGGCAATATTTTCCAAAAGGAATATCCGACAAAATTCTTGCAATAGCTGTTAAAAAGATTAATCATAGACCAAGAAAGTGCCTTGGCTACCGGACACCACCAAGTTATCGGTCGTCGGCGTATTACAATACAGCCTTCTCCCTCTAGCCTTGTGCAATTTAATATGTGGCAGTCTATAGGATGTGGAGCAGGTGATGGCGCTGGAAGCAGTGAGGGAATACGTTCCCTAAAATCATTCAGCCTGGGTTGAACTGTTTTAAGGGGAAACAATATGAGTACCGCAAAATTAAAAACCATGGGCCAGCAATCTGGCCGCCGTTCCTGGGCAGAACCTTGGAAAATCAAGATGGTAGAGCCGATTCGCTTAACTATCCAGGCAGAGCGGACACGAGCTTTAAAGGAAGCAGGCTACAATACCTTTCTATTACGATCCGAGGATGTCTATATTGACCTGCTTACGGACAGCGGCACTAATGCCATGAGCGACCGTCAGTGGGCCGGCATGCTGATGGGCGATGAGGCCTATGCCGGCAGCAGGAACTTCTACAATCTGGAGGAGGCGGTAAAAAACTATTATGGTTATCGCTATATGGTGCCCACTCATCAGGGCAGGGGCGCCGAGCATCTGCTCAGCCAGACTGTAATTAAGCCTGGTCAATATGTACCTGGCAACATGTACTTCACCACTACTCGCATACATCAGGAACTGGCTGGCGGCACGTTTGTGGATGTGATAATCGACGAAGCTCATGACCCCGGCAATGAGCATCCCTTCAAGGGCAATGTGGATCTGGGCAAGTTAGAGCTTTTGATTAAACAGAAAGGGGCCGAAAATATTGCCTACATCAGCCTGGCGGGCACTGTGAATATGGCGGGCGGTCAGCCGGTGAGTATGGCCAATGTACGGGCATTGCGAGAACTGTGCGACCGCTTCAAAATTCGCATCTACCTGGATGCGACGCGAATGGTCGAAAACGCCTTCTTTATTCAGCAGCGGGAGGAAAAATATGCATACAAGCCCATTGCCGCCATTCTGAAAGAATTCTGCAATTACACAGACGGCGCCTGGATGAGCGCCAAGAAGGACAACTTGGTCAACATAGGCGGATGGCTGGCAGTCAATGATAATGAGCTTTTTGACTCGCTTCGCAACATGGTCGTAATCTATGAGGGGCTTCACACTTACGGGGGTGTTGCAGGGCGGGACATGGAAGCTATGGCTATAGGTATCACCGAAGGCGTGCAGGATGATCAAATACGGTCCCGTGTGGGGCAGGTGCTTTATCTTGGAGATTTGCTTCTCAACTGGGAAATACCTATTGTCAAGCCGGTGGGCGGGCATGCTGTCTTTCTGGACGCCAGGAAATTCTACCCTCACATTCCTCAGGATCAATTTCCAGCTCAAACCCTGGCGGCTCAGCTTTATCTGAATTCGGGGGTTCGTGGTATGGAACGGGGCATTGTTAGTGCCGGACGTGATCCCAAGACAGGTGAACATCGTTTCCCTGCTTTGGAGTTGACGCGTTTGGCGATTCCGCGCCGGGTTTACACGCAGGCGCACATGGATGTGGTCGCAGAGGCGGTAAAAACAGTTTACGATGCCCGTGAACACACAAAAGGTCTAAAGATGGTCTATGAGCCCAAGCGTCTGCGATTCTTCCAGGCTCGTTTTGAACCTGTCGCATAGTAAATAGAAAGAGCAAATGGGGTCAACTGTAGACCGCATTTGCTCTTCCATATCAGGACGTTTTGGAACTCCTCTTCAGTTCTTCCAGCATGCTGCCTATTTATTACCATTCCCCAGCTTTATCCCAAGATCAAGGGCTTTTTCGTTTATCTCAAGAAAATTCGAAGGAATGCGAGTTTTTAACACCTTTTTAATTGATTCGGGTTTAACAAGATCCGTGATACCTATTAATGCCCCCAACATACATATGTTAAACACGATTGGCTTGTCTATCTTTTCCATTACAGTCTGATACATGGGCAGTTCTCTCTGCCGCGCATCAACTTTCATATATGTCTTCACATAACGCGTATCTGTAATAAGGAGACCTCCGGGTCGTATTATGGGACTAAACTTGTTATAGGCTTCCTGGCTCAGGCAGATAAGAACATTGGGTTGATTAACTTTAGGAAAATATATTGCTGAATCAGAAATTATTACATCTGAACGGGTCGCTCCCCCTCTTGCCTCTGCTCCATAAGACTGAGTCTGCACAGCAATCAGGTTTTCATGAAGAACGGCCGCCTCGGCAAGTATCACAGCAGCAGTTATAATGCCCTGCCCTCCCGAGCCTGAAAATACCAGCCTGTGCCTTTCCATATTTAATTTCCTTTCGTAGCCCTTTTGATTATCTTCTCGTATTCGCTACAGTATTCGGGCATCTTTTTCTGGACAAAAATTCCTCTTTCTATCAGATCAGGATTTTTCTGTTTGGCTTCTGAACCAATGGGCGTGGTATTTTTTTTGAAATGCTCCAGCATATCAATTGCACTTCCCAACCTGTTTTTTCTTCCAAAATAAGTAGGACACTGGGACATAATTTCCACCACTGAAAAACCTTTGTGAATTATAGCCTGGCCTAAAATATCCGCCATTTGTTTAGCATGATATGTAGTTGTTCTGCCCACAAAAGAAGCTCCGGCAGCTACAGATAGCTCAACAACATCAAAAGCATGGTCTATGTTTGAATATGGTGATGTTGTACTCATCGTCCCATAACCGGACAAGGGAGAAAACTGGCCTCCTGTCATGCCGTAAACACGGTTGTTAATGACAATTGCAGTCATATCCATATTGCGACGGGCGGCATGTATAAAATGATTTCCGCCGATAGCCAGGGCATCACCATCACCCATGGGAACTATCAGCTTTAATTCAGGGCGGCTCATTTTTATTCCGGCAGCAAAAGCCAAGGCACGCCCGTGAATGGTATGCATGGTGTGAAAATCAACATATCCTGAAATACGGGCTGAACATCCAATACCTGATACCATGACAATTTCGTTTTTATCTAATCCGATTTTTTCTATAGCTCTGAGAAGTCCGTTAAGCAGCATCCCATGTCCACAACCAGGACACCAGATATGAGGAAAAAATCTTTCTCTTATGTAATCCCTGATCGCCATAAATTATACACCCTTTCCCTTGATAAGCCGCAGTATATTTCTGATATCTGTAGGGGTTATTAAAACGCCATCTATGCGGTTGGCCAAAAATACCCTCTCCGGCCTGTCAACCGAGACTTTCACCGCCCGAAGGATCTGCCCCATGTTCATTTCCACAACAACCACATACTTGGCATCAGCACATTTCTCTTGAACAAGAGAATGCGGGAAAGGCCACAATGTCTGAAGCTCCAGCAGACCAAGCTTTTCACCTCTCTTCCTCCGGTTTTCCACTACATGAAGTGCGGAACGGGCAGCAGAACCATAAGAAATAAGTATTGTCCCGGCATCTTCCAGGTAGTATTCCTTATATCTGCTAATTTTATCCGTATTGTTCTGTATTTTATCTACTAAATGCCGTACAAGGCCGTAAGCGATCTTAGGATTATCCGACGGGAAACCCCACATATCGTGAACCAGGCCCGTGACATTGTAACGATTAACCCCTCCGAAATCAGATATTGGAAGACGCCCGTCTTCTCTGGGAAGATAGGGATGAAAATCCACCCCTCTTTTTACAGATGTCCTAAGCCTTTCCACCAAAGGAATCTCTCCTTTTTTCGGAATAAAAATTCTTTCACGCATATGGCCGACAACTTCATCAAACAGAAGTATCACCGGCGTCCTGTATGTTTCTGCCATATTAAAAGCATCCACGGTTATTGCAAAAACATCCTGATGGTTTGAGGCTGTCATCACAATTATTGCGTGATCTCCATGGGTTCCCCACCTGGCCTGCATAACATCCCCCTGGCCAACATGTGTTGGAATGCCGGTAGAAGACCCGCCACGCTGAACATTTACAATTACGCAGGGAATTTCAGCCATAATCGCATATCCAAGAGCCTCCTGCATAAGAGAAAATCCGGGGCCGCTTGTAGCTGTCATGACTTTATGACCCGTAAGTGATGCGCCGATAATTGCACAAAGGGACGATATTTCATCTTCCATCTGAAGGAACTTGCCTCCTATTTTAGGAAGTCTTTTTGCCATATGTTCCATAATCTCGGTGGAAGGCGTTATGGGATAACCTGCAAAAAAATCAAGACCTGTATAAAGCGCAGCCTCCACACACACCTCGTTTCCCTGGATAAATTTTAAATTTTCATTCATAATCCTTAGTTACTCGCTCTGTAATATTTTAGTATTATGTAACAAACTATCTGCAAGGGAGCTTAGCGGATTTGTTTTCAAAAAGCTACAGCATTACCTCGCTCTCTCGATAAGTAATTACTTCTATAGCCAGATCAGGGCACCTGAATTCACATAGTTTACAGCAAATACAATCATCAGGCCGCTTTGCAAAAGCCTTATCACCATCATCAAGCTCAAGCACCTTTTTAGGACAAAAATACACACATATACCACACCCCTTACACCAGTCCCTGTTTATGACATGCTCTTTTAACTTTGGTTCTCCCATTCAAAGTTCCTTTCAATTAAGATGGCTTCGTAAAAACTCCAACTTCGGCTCTGAGTTCCAGCTATAATATTTGCATATTAGGGCCCGCTAAAAAATAACTTGGCATTTTTGCATCCCAACTTCACCATATCTTTAACCGATCTTCAATCGCAAAAGTCCTCGAAATAGCTCGCTATTCCTGCGGTTTTACTCAATCAGATCGATTAAATCTACGGCAAATTTGAGCGCAAATTCTACCAAGTTATTTTTTAGCGAGCCCTTATCTAAAGTGTTACATAGTATTTTAGTAACTTCTCAAAAAGTTCGGGTAAAATAAAAAAGACGAGTCCGCTGGTGATGAAATGTAAAATAGCTGACTGTTTGAGCATCTTAGTGAGCTTTGTGAAAAAACAGCGCGTAAGAAAATTTATCTTTAAGACATTTGATCTATCGCTTAACCAATACGTATTAAAAGGATTGGCCACTGTTTTTTCTTTAGGCTCACTTGGATGCGAGTTTCAGATATTCTTACATTTTATTATCAGTGGGCGAGTCTTGTAGCATGTAATTTACCTGGATTTATTGAGAAGTTACGTATTTTAGCTGAATATTGACTTTACTAAAAAATGTCAAGGTAAAGGAGGTTAAACAAACTTCTTCATCATCTCATCTATTATTTCATCAACATTTTCAGGATTAATTCCAAGCTGAATGCATGCATCTTCAGCTTTTGCAGCCAACCCTGAATTCTCCATATCGCCAAGGCCTGAAAAAATCCCAAGCCTTCTTCCAACCTGATACAGGCATTGCTTTTCAGGCGGCATTGCCAGAAAATTTTTCAGGATATTTGTCATGTGCTCTTTGTCCTGTGGCAGAGTGCCTTCAAGATCTTCAAAAAGATTCAATATATGATCACTTTTGACAACGCTTGTCAGCCCGTCTAAATTTTCTATAAGCATCAGGATCTCTTTTACCATCATAATTTCCGTGCATTTTTGAAAACGACCCTCAATATAATCCTGAAAAAGCGGGATGCCGTTTGGGATGGCCAGGCTACGAAGCCTTATGAAATGAGGATTTATACGGTTTAATGCATCAGCCGTCTCTATTGCGTGAACATCTGAAAGATTTAATCCTCCAAGACTGGGCATAACATATTCTGAAAGCTCCATACCAGCATTCTTTACTTTAAGTCCTGACTTTATATGCGTTTCCTTTGTGACACCCTTTTTGACCATTTTAAGGACCTGACTTGAACCAGATTCAAGACCTATATGAATCCTGTTTAAACCTGCATCCTTCGTAGCCTTAAGGTCATCATCCTTTATCCTCGCAATAGTATGGGACCGCGCATATGATGTTATTCTTTCGATCCAGGGAAAACGCATTTTAAGATGATTCAAAATATCTATCAGGTCGGCAGGCTTTATTATAAGGCTGTTTGCATCCTGGATAAATACAGATCTCATGCCGTCGGAAAACCATTTAAATGCCGCAACAGCAGGCCTTAATTCATCAGGATCGGTCTTTTTTGCGATTTTTACAATATCGGTACGGCTGATATAGTCTGACTTTTCAGCCATGTTCTTCAGAATTTCCACATATCTACAAACCGAATCTATATCTTTTTTTACATGCTCAACCGGACGTACTGAAAAGCGCGTACCCTTGTATACGGGACAAAAAGTGCAGCGGTTCCAGGGGCAGTTTCTCGTAACGCGCAAAAGAAGGCTTTGCGCCTCGCTTGGTGGTCGGATTGGGCCCTGCTCGAAGCAATAATATTTACTTGTCTCTTTATCTGACATCTCTATTTAGTGCCTCAATATACAAAATAGCAGGAGGAGATGATTCTAACACTAAT
>JAYEFW010000273.1:0-2454 GCA_034658795.1 Thermodesulfobacteriota bacterium | reverse complement strand
AGTGAATAGCCGTCAGAATTATTAACAGTAGCTCCGAACCAGCATCCAGCTTTGATTGTTGCCTGAAAGACCTGATGGTTTTCGATTCCTGGTCCAAGAATTATCTTATCAAATTGTTTTTGCTGATTAATAACATGAATTGTTAATGGATTGCCTGTGTAGAAATGCCACAGCTCGTCAGATTTCAGACGATGAAGCAGTGATACCTGGTCCCACTTAAGCAGGTAATAAATTGCCGTGGAAATTAAACGAGGGCTTGTAAATCGGTTAGGAAGGGCATTTTGTTCCAGCAATTCGTCCGAACTGTATGTTCGCCTGTAGAAGCCGCCTTCTTGATGTTTAATCAGGCTGAGCTTACTTATCCAGTAATCAGCATTTTTCATCAGAATTGCCTTTCAGTTATTTTTGACCGAGCCCATATCGCCAGCTTTTCACGAAAAATTTTTGAATTATGTCTTATGTCAACCGGGAATGCCTTGTGAAAAAGTATTGTTTCAATGTCCTTTGTCAGGACACTGCTTTTTGCAAGTTCAAGGAGTTCTTTTTTAATAAGATTTTTTCTTTTTTCTTTTTTGTTATGTTCCAGTTCAATGCATATCACCGGTTTTTGGTTTGGCGGAGAACCGACTCCGATTAGAGCACTTCGAAATACCATAGGATGATTGTTGAATATAGCCTCACAGGGTATTGTGAACATAAAGCCGTTTTTTGTAGTCACTCGCTGATTTTTTCGGCCGCAGAACCATATTCTTCCATTTTTGTCCATCCGGCCGAGATCTCCCATCCTGTGCCATATCTTATCCCCTTCTTTTATTTTGGAAAGAGCATCTGCCTTTGGTTTACGAAAATACTCTCTTGTGACCAGATCTCCAGACACTGTTATTTCACCTGTATCACCATCAGGAAGAATGAGTGCATCCGACCACTTTTCGATTTGATTATCATTTATCTCAATTATGCGCACTTCCAAGTCGCCGACAGGACGGCCTACGCATATACCAAAGCCCTTCTTGCTCAGATCTGCTGTTTCGGACAGTATTTCTTTGCTTCCTGTTGATATCACGGGCATTGCTTCGGTGGCGCCATAAGGAGTGTGAATCTCGGCGCTGTCACATAAAATTGAAGCAAATCTTTCGATATTTGATGGAGAAACCGGAGCGCCTGCGGAAATAACTCTTTTTAGCGAAGGCAGGGTCAAACCTTTGTTTTTGCAGTATCGTCCCACGCGATTCAGCAGGGCAGGGGATGCAAACATATTAGTGACTCCCTGATTCATAATAGGCTCTATGATTTTTTCAGGGTTAACAAATCCAGGTTTTGTGGGATCCATATCCGGTATAATTGCCGTCATTCCCATGGCTGGGTCGAAAAGGGCAAAGAGAGGGAATGTGGGAAGATCTATTTCATCAGAAGTTATATTAAAATGGGATTTTATGTGTCTTATCTGAGCATCAAATATGCCGTGAGTATATACTACACCTTTAGCGGGGCCTGTGCTGCCTGTGGTAAACAGTATAGCTGCCGTATCGTTTTGCCTGGTTTTGGCAATGTTATATGGTTTATTGGATTTACAACGAATATCATTAAGGGTTAATCCTTCCCGGAACCAGCGCCTGCCGACAGTTATGCATGTTTTTACTGTTTTGAAATATTTTGGTCGCAGTTTTTTGAGAGCATGGGCTATTGGTATGCCTATAAAAGCATTGGGACGGCTTTTTTCAAGACACCTCAGCATCCGGCTGATTCCCATACCTGGATCCACAACAACAGGTACAGCTCCAACCTTGAAGATTGCAAATGTAAGGGTAAAAAATTCTATGCCGGGCTTAACCATTAAAACAGTTCTTGTTCCCTGTTTAATGCCAGCCTTTTCGAGCCCATAAGCATAATAGTCGGATTCCAGATCAAGCTGTTGAAAGGTTAGATGGGAATACGCAACCCTTCCGTATTTATCATGAGCCGCAGGATAAACAACAGCTCTTTTGTGAGGATGGATTTTTGCCATCCTTCGCAAAAGATTTGAAACATTGAATAAATTGTAGGCGTTCACAGGTTCAGTGTTCACCGTTCAGGGTTACCTCTCGTGTTTTTATAGCGGTTTACAGTTCACAGTTTTTCCAGTGAATTAGGCAACGTCTGATTGCTTTTATGTTTTGATCAACCGTGAACCGTTAACTGTAAACCGTTATTATTTATATCGGATACCTTTCTAAGAACTCTTTAACTAAAGCTATAACTTTTTCAGGTTCATCTTCCAGGACATAATGGCCTGCTTCTGCAAAGGTATGAACCTCTGCATCCGGAAAACGGCGCTGCCATTCTGAAAGGTATGAGAGGTCAAAAACAAAGTCATGCCTGCCCCAGCATATCAGCATTGGAATATCTGAAAGTTTATGCAGATTTTTATCAACATGCTTGACAAGGCTGTAGCCTGGGTCATTTTCGCTTAAAGGA
>JAYEFW010000272.1:0-10615 GCA_034658795.1 Thermodesulfobacteriota bacterium | reverse complement strand
CCCATTCCGCCTGCTATTATTACATTAACACCCAGTTCGTGCAGCCACTTGGGAAGTACACCCGGTTCGTGGGCAGGTGGTACCACGATTTCTTTTTTCTTAATTATATTTTCTTCAACATCTATAAGCGCAAATTCCTTACAATGGCCAAAATGAGCAGTCAGCTTGCCATCAGCTAAAGGTATAGCAAATTTCATTGTATTAGATCTCCTGTCTTTTATCTCCTGTTTTATTTTAGATATTATATCAGCAATACTTAAAAAGGCCCTGGTTACCTGGGAATCTTTATATTTCTCCTGGATAGAGGTGCCGGAATCGCCGCAGGAGACAACGTTCAGGTCAAAAGGAATCCTTCCCAGAAATTTTAATCCTGCTTCTTTTGCAGTCCTTTCTCCACCACCATATCCAAACAGTTCGAGTTTTTCGCCGCAATGAGGGCATGTAAAACCGCTCATGTTTTCGATAAGTCCCAAGATTTTCATACCTACTGTTTTGCAGAAGCTGATAGATTTTCTTACGTCGGCAAGAGAAATTTCCTGAGGTGTTGTAACTATTATAGCCTTTGCATCCGGAATCGTCTGTACAACTGTCAGCGGCTCATCGCCGGTACCGGGAGGGGAGTCAATAATTAAATAGTCGAGTTCGCCCCATTCTACATCTCCGATGAACTGCCTGATTGTAGAATGTTTAATCGGGCCTCTCCATATTATTGCCTCATCATGGTTTGATGTAAGTGATTCAATTGAAACAGCCTTCAGGTTTTCAGAGTATTTCATTGGATTCAGCTTCCGATTCTCACTCAAGTCCATCATACCCTTAAATCCAAGCATTCTGGGAATATCGGGCCCATGTAAATCAACATCCATAAGTCCAACCTTAAAACCCTTGTTTGCTAAAGCTATGGAAAGGTTTACTGAAACGCTGGTCTTGCCGACACCACCTTTCCCGCTCATGACGATTATTTTATTTTTTATTTTGTTTAAAGAGCCTTTAACAGATGCCTCTAAAGCATCTTGTGCGTTCTTTTGATCAGAAATAGAGCAACCGGTCTTTTGAAATTCATCCATTATACATATCTCCTATAAATTTTTTTATACCCAGTGCCCTTCCACATTAGGTCCATTTGTAGTCTCCAATTCGCCTTTTTTGTACATAGAAATTGCGTCGAGAACTTTTCCCTTTACATTAGTTATAATTTTTATGCCCGCGCTCTGTAATACATTAAACGCTTTAGGTCCGCAATTGCCTGTAAGCAGAACATCAACATTATTTCCGGCAATTGTCTGGCCGGCCTGTATGCCGGCTCCCTGGGGAAGGTTAAGGTGTTGTATATTTTCTACGACTTCATAATCCATGGTCTCAGGATTAACAATAATAAAATAAGCTGCTCTTCCAAAGCGAGGATCAACATTAGATTCCAGATTTTTACCTGAAGATGTAACAGCAATTTTCATAATTTCAAATTACCTCCCTAACTAAATGTTATAATTATTCTTTATCTCTAATTCTGTAAAATTTTTTATCGTTGCAGGCAGGACAGTTTTGGGGCCTTCCAGTACCAAGGGGTTCTTCCCACCTGTTATCACAATTAATGCATATAAATATTTTCTTGTCGCTGATTAAGCTGTAATTTCCGCCTTCTATTTTAATAGCTTTACCGTTAATAAGTGCATCCGCAACAGCCTTTCGTGCACGCTGGACAATTCTGCCGAATGTTGCTCTGGATACTCCCATACGCTTGCCTGCTTCTTCATGTGACATCTCAAGAAGATCCGCAAGTCTTATTGATTCACGTTCGTCAACAGTTAGATGGACTTCGGACAAGTCTATCATTGGTATGCCTCTTGGCTTGAAATAGCTGACGTCAGGCTTGAATGCAACAATACGATTTTTTTGGGGTCTTACCATAAAAATTCCGTTATGAGAATATGCTCAAAAAAATTAAGTATTATTATTTATATTGTCAAGAAATTTGTTATATTATTTAACTAATGACTTTAGTAAGTTCTCCAGTTTTCCACTTTACTCCTTTAACAACCATGTTCAGAAAAACAGACCGCAGTGGCTTGACCGACATTGCAGCCATAAAAGGGGAGGAATTTTCGAGGACATGTATGATCCGTCCCATTGCACGGTGACTGAGCCGTTCAGGTTCATCAAAGATAAGATCTGCCAGCTTTTTACGCTCAATTGCCATAGCTATTAAACGGTCGAATATGCTTTCAGGGGTGTAGACCCTTTGTATACGAGGTTTCATGGTAATCCCACCAAATTTACAGGCAGAATAGCATACACCACATCCAAGGCACAAGTTTTCATCACAGACCGCTTTTTTTCGTTTATTTTTTTTCTCACCTTCCTGAATTATTTCTATTGCATTTATAGGGCATGCATTTGCACATTTCCCGCACCCATTACATTTGGAAAGGTCTATTTCCATTATCCAGTTTGAGGTTACAATTGCATTGCGGATGTCAAAAATTTTTATTGCCTGCATCATCTCGCAGCAGCAGCCACAGCAGTTACATATATAGGCTACTTTACGCTGAACATTGTCTCCGGTTTGAGCCAAGCCGGCCTCCTTGCTTTTTTCAAGAATTTTCATTGCTTCGGTGTTTGTAATTTGTTTGGCAAGCTTGCTACGTATTATTGATTCTGCAACGTAATTGAGAGAAAGGCAGGTCCATTTAGGGCGGTTGCAATTTTTCCCCAGAAGACTTGCTTTATGACGGCAGACGCATAACGATACTCCAACAGCAGTTGCTGACTTCACAATATGACTTGCGCGCTCCCAGTCAAGTATTTCAGTATGATCGCTTTCAGGAAGGGATTCCTCGCGAACAAGTGATCGACCTACTTGTGTTTGTCCCTGGAAGAGCGAGTGGATGAATTTATCATCCTGTTCCATATATTGGTCGAATAAACGAGCTAACTCTGCCATGGGCATGTCATTGCGAGTACGCATAAAAGTGAACTCAAAAAAACCTATTGCAACCGGTGCAAGGACAAAATAGCGTTTTCCTTTGTGTTCGAGATCTACCACTAAACCTTTTTGAGCCATTTCAGTTAATTTTTCGTCAAGTTCTTTACAATCTATAGACAGCTTTTTTGAAAGAGCATTCAGAGAAACAGGCTGGCCCGGGATTTTTCTGGCGAGTTCTGCTTCTTCTGGAGAAAACAGGAGTTTCAATATCTTCATAAATACTGGGGACTCGGGAGCACCAGTAATATTACGATCCAATCTTTGTTGCAGAAGTCGATACTTTTTATCGTAGTTGACGTTATGACCCATTAAAATTCCTCCTACTATAATCAGAAATTTACACATTATGCGACTTGTGATTTTATATATCATAAAACAGTGTCTTGATATCTATCAATATATATTTTATAAAATTTTACATCATATTACTATCATAAATTAGCAAAATCGTAACACTTTAGCGCTTTTAAATATTATTTTTTTGGACAGGATTTACAAGATATTCAGGATTTAAATTATTGTAGCCGTTCACGACTACAAATCTTGTTTATCCTGTTATCCTGTCAGATTTTTTTTCAAAAGGCTAAATTGTTACGCAAAATCAAAATTATACTTAACAATCAAGGATGCTATTATGAAAAAAAATCCTGATCTTGAAGTCAGTATTGGAGAGATAAAGCTTAAGAACCCTGTAATGACAGCGTCCGGCACATTCGGATATGCAAGAGAATTCGAGGAACTTGTTGATTTGAATCGTCTTGGAGCAATTATTGTAAAAGGTTTATCAATTGAAGCCTCAAAGGGCAACAAACCTCCAAGGATTGTTGAAACACCTTGTGGTATGCTGAATGCAATTGGTCTTGAAAACGTTGGCCTTGAAGTCTTTTTACAGGAAAAGCTTCCTTTCTTAAAAACACTTGCAACACCTACCTTTGTAAATATTTATGGGAAGGATATTGTCGAATATGCGGAGCTTGCATCACGAATAGATGATATTGATGGAATATCAGGCATTGAGGTCAATATTTCATGCCCTAATATAAAAGCAGGGGGCATGGCCTTTGGTGTTGATCCTGAATCAGCGTTTAATGTTGTCAAGGCTGTTAGAGAAAGTACCGCAAAAACTCTTATGGTTAAACTATCGCCGAATGTGACCGATATTGCAGAAATCGCAAAAAGTGTGGAAGAGGCGGGCGCTGACGCCGTATCATTGATAAATACTATAACGGGTATGAGCATAGACATTGAAACCCGTCGTCCAAAGCTTGCTAATATTACTGGAGGCCTTTCCGGACCTGCGATTAGGCCCGTAGCTCTTCGTATGGTCTGGCAGGTTGTTCAGAAAGTAAAGATTCCGGTAATTGGTGTTGGTGGAATTATGACACCAGAGGACGCTCTTGAGTTTTTGATAGCCGGCGCTGTGGCTGTTCAGGTTGGTACGGCTAATTTTATTAACCCAAATGCCACCACAAATATAATTGAAGGCATTGAAAAATTTCTTATCAAAAATAATATTCAAAAGGTTGCGGATATTATCGGAACGCTTGATGTTGAAGGCTGAAGGTTGAAGGTAGAAGGCTTTTAGAAACAAATGGTAGCCCCTGCAAAGCAATGCAGATTAGGGAATATCGCCCCATAAGTGCTAACTGAATTTACAGGCTGTCCCTCCTTACGTTGGTAGCCGATGGAGTCTGAATAAACTCTGAGATAATATATTTGTACGGAATTTTTCCGTACGGCTTGACAAAATCATCAATGAGTCTTAAATTTATTATGTAAGTAAGGAAGTTTAACCGAATATACCTCGGAAGGTCATAAATCGCAAGTTGTGGCCTTTCGAGGTATAATATCAATGAGGAGAATGACAATGGTTACTGCTCGCCTCGATATGAGGCTAAATGAAGAAATTAAAGCAAAAGCAGAAAAAGCGTCTGCCTTGCTTGGATTGAGGAGTCTCACTGAGTATGTCGTTAGGCTTATAGATGATAATGCTACTAAAGTAATTGCTCAGCATGAAAGTATAACTGTTGAAAATGATATTTTCGATCGTTTTATGAGTGCATGCGAAGAAGCGCGAACCCCAAATAAAGCTTTGCTGGACGCCGCAGCTTATACAAAAAAACAAGGCATTAAATGAGTTGGGCTTATGAATTTGTCGAGCTTGACAAAGCTATCCATGATCGAGCTTCATTTGATTGCGGTGAAGCCGAATTAAACGTATTCATTCAAACCCAGGCAGCCAAACATATGAACGTAGGAATAAGTAAAACTATGCTGCTACCAGCTTCCGTCCCACTGTATGATGGCAAATATTCCATCTGCGCATTTTATACAATTGCACCAAGCTCTATTAGAAGAGACACGCTACCAGAAGCACTTGCAAAAAAAATACCTCGTTACCCTGTGCCTGTGTTTTTGCTTGCACAAATGGCTGTTCATTTGAAGTACCATGGCCAAGGATTGGGGAGAGTTACATTAATAAAGGCTCTCGAATATTTATGGAAAATTAATTCTATGATGAGAGCCTTTGCAGTTATCGTTGACTGCTTAAACAAAAACGCAGAACAGTTCTATTCAAAATACGGTTTTGAAACATTGTGCGACCACAACGGTAAAACACGAATGTTCATGCCAATGAAAATTGTAGCAAAATTATTTCAATAGCATGTTAGCATTACAATCAAAAAACATAACAAAAAATGCGTTGGCAGCCAAAGATAAGATTCACTATTCATGAGGAGAGATTTTAATGAATCTCAAAGCCGGGCAGGTTGGGTTGAGGAACGAAACCCAACATCAACAATTACACGAAATTGCAAATCAAGAACGCACAAATTCCATCAGCAAAGAATAGTCATGATTGTCGGCTGCTTTTAATGATTCAATATACCGTTTTCTGCTCTCACCTTGTTTTATAAGGTTTGCACTTCCCCATGTAAAGGCAGGTTTTTTTAAAATTTTTTCGAGTATCAGATCTGCCATTAGTCTTGCATGTCGCCCATTACCGTTTGGGAATGGGTGGATACATACCAGACGATGATGAAAGTGTACCGCAAACTCATCGGGCGTGAATGTTTCAAATTCGGCCCATGCTTTTGCATCATCGCAGAGTTTCTTGAGTTCGACAGCTATCTCCTGCCAATTGATCCCGATATTTTTATTACTTTTTCTAAACTTGCCGGCCCATTTCCAAACATTCCCAAACATTTTTTTGTGAAGCCGGCATATAAAATCTTCGTTAAAAAAATCTGTTTTTTTAAGGCGCTCTGCCCATAGAAATGCCTGGCTGATATTGTCTTGTTCCCAGCGATCAAGCTCTGCTCGTGTTGTAATATGTGTGAGCAGAAGTCCTTCTGTTTCATCAGGTTCTAAAGGCGTGGCGCCTTCAGGGTAATCAATAGTCATTTTTGAGCGAGCCCTAAACATCCCACAATGACTTTGGCATTGTCTGAATCAGTTCTTCTACAGTAGTATCAAAAGCCTTCTTTTTTTCTTTTTCAGACAACCCTTGATCTTCAAGTAACATAGTATGAGAAACCCGCATCATTCGTTTCTTTGCAACGAGGTACGCCTGTTTTTTTATTGTATCCTGCAGACTGGTTTTCGGAACAAGTCCATAAACAAATACACAGTCCAAAGCCTCGGCTGCACGATGCATAGTTCTTAAGGTCACGTTTCCGGTGACCTCATCATGCTCGATGCGTGTGATGCGCGACCTGTTAACTTCGAGCCGTTGTGCAAACTGCCTCCCGTTTATCCCCAATGCGTCACGAATGGCACGTATCCAGCCTTTTTGTGGCGGAATAATCGTTTTCAAAATTTTGAAACGGTTTAGCGTAGAGCTTAGCTGTTCAATAATCAGTTTTTTTTGAAAAGCCTTCATGGTAATAAACACATTATAGGGATAAAAAAGTTTATAAATATATGAACATCAAATAGCTTATTGTTTATATATTTATAAATATTATTTGTCAACTTATTTATGCCGATTTTCAATTGCTATTGATCTTCTGCTTATTCCAGTTGACACCATTGACTCTCTATGAAGAGAAGTATGGGGTTCTCAGCGAAAATTTTTACACCGCACTCATGTCTGGAAAGTTGGCATGCTACGACGAGTATGATGAGACCCGTGCCGATTTTAGCCGATGGAAGGGGTTTTATGTGACTTGGCTGAAACTTTGCGTATTCAGCCGAGTAGGTTGGGTTACGGAAGGAGGCCTTCAGCCTATAACCTATTATTTAGATAACTTCAGATGTTTCTATGGGATTTGCTTTTAAGTATTCCAGCCGGTTAAGTCCATTGATATAAGCTTTGGCACTCGCTGTGATAATATCCGGATCAGCGCCCCTGCCAAGGGCAATAAGTCCGTTTTCTTTTAATCGTACAGTAACTTCGCCCTGTGCATCCGTGCCCCCACTAATTGCGCTGACTGAAAACCTTAATAGTTCTGATTTTGAACCTGTAAGTTTTGCAATAACATTATAGGCAGCATCAATCGGGCCATTTCCAGATCCAGATCCTTCTGCAGATCTTTCATTTATTTTGAGCTTGACATTTGCAGTCGGTTTAACTGTTGTTCCGCTTGAAACATGAAGATATTCAAGGTTGAAGACTTCCGCTGTTCTTAAAATGCCCTCAGTAACAATGACTTCCAGATCTTCATCTAAAATATGCTTTTTCTTATCAGCAAGCTCCTTGAATTTTTTAAAAACAAGCTTTAACTCTTCATCACTAATATCGTATCCTAATTCCTTTAAATGTGAGCGAAGCGCATGTCTGCCGGAATGCTTTCCCAGAACAAGCTTACTCTTACTTAACCCTATGGTTTCAGGCTTCATGATTTCATATGTCATGGGATTCTTCAGCATACCATCCTGATGGATTCCAGCTTCATGGGCAAATGCATTGGCTCCCACGATTGCTTTATTCGGTTGAACCATAATTCCGGTTATCATGCTTACAAGCCGGCTTGTCGGGTAAATATGTTCAGTATTTATATTGGTATATACAGGAAGAAAATTGGGTCTTGTGTGCAGCGCCATTACCACCTCTTCAAGTGAAGTATTGCCGGCTCTTTCTCCTATTCCATTTATGGTTACCTCTGCTTGTCTGGCTCCGGCATATATTGCTGCAAGAGTATTTGCAGTGGCAAGCCCAAGATCATTGTGGCAGTGCACACTTAATATGGCTTTATGTATATTTGGCGTATGGGCAATGACATATTTTACAAGGTCACCAAATTCCTGTGGAATAGCATATCCTACTGTATCAGGAAGGTTAAGAGTAGTAGCTCCAGCTTCAATTGCCGCTTCGAAAACCCGGCAGAGGAAGTCACGATCACTTCTTGAGCCATCTTCTGCTGAAAATTCAACACTGTCGGTAAAAGATTTTGCGTATTTGACAGCTTCAAAAGCGGTTTTAACCACTTCTTCTCTATTCATCTTCAGCTTATATTTCATATGAATATCTGAAGTAGCTATAAATGTATGAATCCTGGGATTTTTTGCATGACAAATTGCAGCCCAGGCACGGTCAATATCATTTTTGTGTGTTCTTGCCAGTGCGGCAATCTCAATATTTTTTACAACACCCGCTACTTGGGCAACTGCCTCGAAATCTCCCTCAGATGCGGCGGGGAATCCGGCTTCCAGCACATCAACGCCGAGTTTTTCCAACTGTATAGCGAGCCGCATTTTTTCTCCGGTATTCATGCTTGCTCCCGGAGACTGCTCACCATCTCTTAGAGTTGTATCAAAAATAATTACTTTTTCATTCATGACTTTACTCAAGGTTCAATACTTAATTTTCACGTTCTTTCTTTTGAAAGTTTATACTGGAAACTGTCTGCCAATGCCTGCCAGCTTGCCTCAATTATATCTTCTGAAACGCCGATTGTACTCCAGATACGATCTTCATCGCGCGATTCTATTAAGACCCTTACTTTTGCGGCAGTTCCTTCCCATGCATCAATTACTCTAACCTTAAAATCTACAAGGTGCATGGAATCCAGGTCTGCTACATAGAATTTTTCAAGAGCTTTGCGCAGAGCGTTATCCAGAGCGCCTACCGGTCCACTTCCTTCTGCAGCGGTAATTTCTTCAGTGTCACCTACGGATATTTTTATAGTTGCATGAGCAGAACACGGGTGATCTTTTTCCTTTTCAATGTGGACTCTAAAGGATTTCAGTTCGAAAAGAGGCTTAAACTGTTTAGTGAGTTTTTCCATCAGTATTTTAAATGAACCGTCAGCCACTTCAAACTGGTATCCTTTTTCTTCCATACGCTTTATTTCCGAAACGATTTTGCGGCTGTCAAAACCTTTCGTTCCAAGCTCTATGCCGAGTTCTTTGGCTTTGTATTCCACATTGCTTTTACCGGCGAGATCAGATATCAGCACGCGGCGTTCATTCCCTACTAATTCAGGATTCATGTGCTCGTAAGCTTTAGGCACTTTCATTACGGCGCTCACATGAATACCACCTTTGTGGGCGAATGCACTTTTGCCGACAAAAGGCCTTGAATTAAGGGGGGTCATGTTTGCGGATTCACTTACAAACCTGGATATGTTTTTGAGTTTTGCCAGATTTTCTTTGGAAATACATTGACGATTCATTTTTACACTGAGAATAGGTATGATAGAGGTAAGATCCGCATTTCCGCATCTTTCTCCATATCCATTTATCGTCCCCTGCACCATAACAGCGCCATGGCGTACGGCTGCAATGGAATTAGCAACAGCAAGGCCGCTGTCGTTGTGAGTATGGATTCCTATTTTAATCGGTAGAGAATTTGTTTTTTCCCTGTACTTATTGAGAGTATTATACACATCAATCATAATGGTTTCTATATCATCCGGCAGTGTTCCACCATTTGTATCACAGGGAACAACTGTCTCAGCTCCACCATCTATAGCTGCTATAAGAGTCTGTAAAGCATATTCTCTATTTGCTAAATAGCCATCAAAAAAGTGCTCGGCATCGTAAATAACTTCCCGACCATTTCTTTTAAGGAACTCGACACTATCTGTTATCATAGCGAGATTTTCTTGCAGGGTATTGTTCATAACCTGCTTAACATGAAGTTCCCAGGTTTTGCCGAATATTGTTACAGCAGGGGTGCTGCTTTTAATAAGGGCTTTTAAATTTTGATCCTCATCAGCAGTAATTCCAGGTCTTCGAGTAGAGCCGAATGCACTGAGACGGGCGTTTTGAAATTTAATATTTTTCGCAAGTTCAAAAAAGCGTTCGTCCCTGGGATTAGAACCCGGCCAGCCACCTTCTATGTAATGCATCCCAAGGTTATCAAGCTTCTGAGCGATCTTTATCATTTCTTCAGCACTGAAGTTGATATTTTCTCCCTGAGCCCCGTCCCTCAAGGTGGTGTCATATAATAAAATTGGTTCCATTTTGTTGTTCTCCCAAGAATAAAAATACGTAAGCGTTCATGGAACGTTCCAATTTCAAGCCGTGAACGGCTACCTATTTTTTTCGGTTTTCAGGTCTCAATGCTCTAACCGCAGCGCCTGCTGTCCACATTTCTGATTTTTTTATAACATCAAGTTCTTTTCTCAGTTTTACAAGATAATCAGGTGCACTGTTGGCCTCAAGAACTCGTTGTGTCTCTTTACC
>JAYEFW010000271.1:0-2461 GCA_034658795.1 Thermodesulfobacteriota bacterium | reverse complement strand
TACACTGGTTACAGCGGGAGGATTGTAATAGCAGAACTATGGACACCAAACCAGGAAGATGCTGTCCTTATAAATAAAGGGGGCAGTATTGATAGTCTTCGAAAAACATCATATAAGAGTTCTATCCTTATGGCAGACGAAGCTATGCAAAAGCTCAACAATGGCGAAACAACTCTTGAAGAATTGCTTCGAACGCTTCCGTTTTCCAGCATTTACGATTTTCGTCATATTGATAAGGGATTTCATAAAAGAGTGATATAAAAGGTGCAAGTGAATATATATCAAAAAAAATATGATATCATTGTTATAGGTGCCGGTCATGCAGGATGTGAAGCTGCGCTCTCAGCAGCTCGAATGGGTTGCAGTGTTCTTCTTGTTGCCATAGATCTGGATAAGGTTGCGTCAATGCCATGCAGTCCATCAATAGGCGGTATAGCCAAAGGACAGCTAGTAAAAGAAATTGATGCCCTGGGCGGCGAGATGGCAAAAATTACAGATAAAACAGCGATACAATACAGAACGCTGAATACAAAAAAAGGTCCCGCAGTCCATTCTTCCAGAACTCAAAACGACAAAATTCGTTACCATATGGCCATGAAGGCTGTAATAGAAAAACAGCCGAATTTAGACCTCAAGCAGGCTATGGTTGAACGCCTTGTTATAGAAAACCGCGGCATCGCAGGGGTAGAGGATAATACAGGATTCGGTTATCCGGCCAAAGCGGTAGTCCTTGCCGCAGGAACATTTTTAAGTGGTCTTGTCCACATAGGATTTAATTCATTTAAGTCTGGAAGAGCCGGTGAGTTTGCTTCTTATGGGTTACCTGAACATCTTAAACAACTGGGTTTTCAGCTCGGCAGGCTAAAGACCGGCACACCTCCAAGGCTAAAAAAATCAAGTATCGATTTTTCAAAGTTCAACAAACAAGACGTTGATCACGCTCCTGCACCGATATCTTTTTTTACCAAAAAGATTACCCTGCCTCAAATTCCAAGCTATCTAGGCTATACCAATAAGAAAAGCCATATGTTAATAAAAGACAACCTTAAATTTTCTCCCCTGCATAGCGGAATTATAAAAGGTATTCCCGCCAGATACTGCCCCTCATTCGAAGATAAAATCGTAAGGTTTCCCGATAAAGAAAGGCATCAGGTTATTCTGGAACCGGAAGGACTCGATACAGATGAAATTTATGCCAGCGGTCTTGGGAACAGTCTTCCAATGGAAATTCAGATTCAGTTCGTCAGATCGGTTGAAGGGCTGGAAGAAGCTGAAATCATGAGACCTGCATATGCTATTGAATATGACTATATAAATCCTGTTCAGATTAAACCTACCCTTGAAACAAAATTGATTTCAGGGCTGTTTACTGCCGGCCAGATAAACGGGACTTCAGGTTATGAAGAAGCTGCCGCCCAGGGACTATGGGCAGGAATTAATGCTGCATGCAAAGTTCAGGGAAGACCTGCTTTTATCTTAGACAGGTCACAGGCATACATGGCTGTCATGATAGATGACCTTATAATTAAAGGTACGCGGGAACCATACCGGATGTTTACATCAAGAGCGGAATACAGGCTTATGCTGCGTGAGGACAATGCAGATCTAAGGCTGATGGAAACAGGGCATTCACTCGGTCTTATTGACAATGATGCTTTAAAAGATGTTAAAGAAAGACAAAAAATGATATTCAAAGAAATAAATAGAATAAAGGGAACGATAATTAAACCGTCGGAAGAAACAAACAACTATTTACTTAGTCGCGGGACAAAACCCATAATCAATGGAATATATCTTGATCAAATTCTTAAAAGAACTGAAATTGATTATCAAACCATAGAAACACTAGCTAAAAGCCCTGACGATATAAACAAAAAGGTTGCACAACAGGTAGAAATAGAAATAAAATATGAAGGTTATATAAAAAAGCAGCTTCGAGAAATAAAAAAGTTTAAAAATTTAGAGAGGATGAACATCCCGAAAGATTTCGACTTTACAAAGGTTCATGGTCTTTCAAATGAACTCAAGAAAAAGCTTTCTTCCATAAGGCCGAATTCACTTGGACAGGCATCCCGTATAGAAGGTATCACCCCTTCCGCACTTTCAGTGCTTATGATTGCCATCAAAGCCTTTAGCTAAAGGCTGAAGGTGAAAGGTGGAAGATTCCTATTCCTGTTATCCTTCAGTCTTCAACCTTCAGCCTATTCACCTGACTATTTACAATGAGGAAATATTAAAATGTCCGAAACGGATTATTATAAAATACTTGGTGTAAACAAAAATGCTACCAACGTTGAAATTAAGAAGGCATATCGGAAGCTTGCCATGAAGTACCATCCCGACCATGCCGGGGGTGATAAAGATGCTGAAGCTAAATTTAAAAAAATAAGTGAAGCTTACGCTGTTTTAAGCGATAAGGAAAAACGCAAAAATTATGACTCATTCGGCTCAACTGGTTTCC
>JAYEFW010000270.1:0-10640 GCA_034658795.1 Thermodesulfobacteriota bacterium | reverse complement strand
AATAAAGCATTATTTTTTTAAGCGCTTTAATCTGGTCTCTCAGGTCCGCGGCTTTTTCAAATGCAAGTTCTCTTGCCGCCTGATTCATTTCATCTTCCATAGAAGATATTATATCATCCAGGTTTTCAGCAGATTCATACTCTGCAAGTGTTTCTGATACATTATCAACCTGTTGTTTATGATCGGTCTTATAAACGGTCTCAAATATAGATGCTATATTCTTTTTTATAGTTGTTGGGATAATATTGTATTTTTTATTGTAATCCTGTTGTATATTCCTGCGCCTGTTTGTTTCGTCCATTGCCTGTTTCATTGATTTTGTAACATGGTCGGCATACATTATTACCATACCGCCGACATTTCTGGAAGCACGTCCACATGTCTGAACAAGTGATCTAACTGAACGTAAAAATCCTTCTTTATCAGCATCCAGTATTGCCACAAGTGAAACCTCAGGTATATCCAGGCCCTCACGCAGCAGGTTTATTCCAACAAGCACCTGAAACTCGCCCATTCTGAGGTCCCTAATAATTTCCATTCGTTCTATTGTATTAATGTCAGCGTGAAGATAACGTACTTTAATTCCCAGATCAGCATAATATTCGGTAAGATTTTCCGCCATACGTTTCGTAAGGGTGGTTACCAGTACTCTCTCATTCAACTTATCGCGCTTAATAATTTCATCATAAAGATCATCAACCTGATTCTCTGCTTTCCGCACATCAATTGCAGGATCAATAAGGCCTGTGGGTCTTACTATCTGTTCGACAGGAGCATGCTTTCCTTTTTTGAGTTCATATTCGGCAGGAGTTGCTGAAAGATAAATCGCCTGGGATATTTTTGTCTCAAATTCTTCAAACTGTAAAGGACGGTTATCCAGAGCTGACGGCAGCCTGAATCCATACTCGATAAGTGTTTTCTTGCGAGACCTGTCACCCGCGTACATGGCTCGAACCTGTGGGACAGCAATATGGCTTTCGTCAATGCATACAAGAAAATCATCAGGGAAATAATCTAAAAGCGTGGGCGGAGGTTCTCCCAGCTTTCTTCCCGTAAAATGTCTCGAATAATTTTCAATTCCATTGCAGTATCCAAGCTCCTGCATCATTTCAAGATCGAAATTGGTTCTTTCTTCTATCCGCTGTGCTTCTATCAGCTTGTTTTCATGCCTGAAATATTCAATTCTGTCTTTAAGTTCCGCGATGATCGATTTGGTTGCTCTTTTTAAAATATTTTTTTTACTGACATAGTGGCTTGCCGGATAGATAGATATATTTTTAATGCAATTAATCACATTACCTTTTAACGAATCAATTTCTGATATGTTTTCGATCTGATCCCCGAAAAAATCTATCCTTACTGCTAAATCATCTTCATAAGATGGAAAAATTTCCACCCTGTCACCCCTTACCCTGAATACTCCTCTGTGGAAATCAAGGTCGTTGCGGTCATAATGAATTGCAACAAGATCTGAAATAAGCTTATCGCGGGATAGTTCAGTATTGGTTTCAAGATTAATTCTCATTGCAAGATATTCTTCAGGAGCGCCAAGTCCAAATATGCAGGATACACTTGCCACCACAATAACATCCCGTCGTGAAAGAACAGATCTTGTCGCGGAATGGCGAAGTTTATCAATCATTTCGTTTATTGAGGAGTCTTTTTGTATATAAGTATCGCTGGCAGGGATATATGCTTCAGGCTGGTAGTAGTCATAGTAACTTACAAAATATTCAACAGCATTTTCCGGGAACAGTTCCTTGAACTCGCTGTACAGTTGTGCGGCTAATGTTTTGTTTGGAGCTAAGACTATGGTTGGTTTTTCAACTTTTGCGATAACGTGAGCAATTGTAAATGTTTTGCCGGATCCTGTAACACCGAGAAGAACCTGATGCTTTTTTCCGGATAAAATACCTTTGCTCAAGGATTCTATTGCATAAGGCTGATCCCCCTTAGGTGTGAAATTTGATGTCAGGTTAAATGATGACATAAAGATTGATTGGATAACTTGTTATATTTATTGGCAACAGTTTACGGTTCACGGTTGTTCAAAACATAAAACTGTGAACCGTAAACCGTGAACCGTAAACGATTACTCATTTTTTCACCTTCCATAACGTACCCTCCGGCCGGTCCTCAATAACAATATCCATGGCTTCAAGCTGCTTCCTGATTTTATCTGCCTTTTCCCAGTTTTTTGCCTTTCTGGTTTTTTCCCTCTCTTTAACCATATCTTCAATAACTGCAGGATCAATTGACTTTTTTTCCAAGCCATTAGATTTTTTTCCCTCAAAATAGGCTTCAGGTGATTCATAAAGAATGCCTAATATGCCGCCGATTTTCAGGATATCTGATTTACATGAAATTATATTTTTTATTGCGTCTTGAGATAATCCTTTTTTATTTTCGTCTAACAATCGATTTATATTTCGAACAGCTTCAAAAAGCACACCAATGCCTCGGGCAGTATTAAAATCGTCATTCATTGCCTCGCAAAACTGCTTGTAATAATTACCAGGCTCAACATTATTTATTTCTGAAAGTTCTTTATTTTCTTCAACACGCTCAAGCAGCGCATAAATCTTGTCAAGGCCGGCACTTGCCTCATCCATTGCCTTATCTGTAAAATCAATGGGGCTTCTGTAATGGCTGGAGAGGAGAAACAGCCTTACAGCCTCAGGATGAAAGGATTTTAATATATCCTTTATCATCAAAAAATTGCCGAGTGATTTCGACATTTTTTCCTGGTTTATATTTACAAAGCCGTTGTGAATCCAGAATCTGGCAAAAGGCTTGCCAAATGCTCCTTCTGACTGTGCAATTTCATTTTCGTGATGCGGAAAGATAAGATCTTTTCCTCCGCCATGAATATCAAATGTTTTACCCAGATATTCGGTACTCATCGCCGAACATTCAATATGCCACCCAGGCCTCCCCTTACCCCACGGGCTGTCCCACGCAGGCTCTCCTGGCTTGGCTGATTTCCATAAAGCAAAATCAAACGGGTTGCGTTTTCTTTCGTCGATATCTACTCTGGCGCCGGCTTCCATATCTTCAAGCTTACGTCCGGAAAGTTTGCCATAATCTTTAAATGATTCTATTGCAAAAAATATATCGCCGTCGATCTCATATGCCAGGCTTTTATCTATTAACATTTCAATGACTTTTATAATCTGAGCAATATGTTCCGTAGCTCTTGGTTCGATTGTGGGTCTTTCAACATTCAGAGCATCCATGTCTTCGTAAAATTCATTTATGTATTTTTCAGCAAGTGCTTTAGAATCAATACCTAGCTGATTTGCACGATTTATTATTTTATCGTCAACGTCAGTAAAGTTTCTAACATAAGTTACTTCAAAACCGCTTGCCTTTAAATATCTTGCAATCACGTCAAATGTTAATATAGATCTTGCATGTCCGATATGACATGAATCATAAACAGTGGGGCCGCAAACATACATGCCCACCCTGCCCTGTTTTACAGGTTCAAAAATTTCTTTTTTTCTATTTAATGTATTATATATGCGAATTGTCATATGATCCCTGGTTCCTGACTCGCCTTAAGCGCTAACTTAAAAATTAATTATTAACAATTGATTATTGATTATTTGTAAGTACTCAGGGTGTCAGGTTCACAGTTCACGGTTGGTTGCCTTGAGCCTCAGCATAATTAGGCGCAGGAGAAATTCCGCAATCAATAATTAATAATCAATGGTGAATAATCAATATTCAATAACAGCATTGTACCTAATCCCTAATCCCCGACTCCCTGCCTTTAATCCCCTGATATCAGAACTATACACATAGCCCCGATTCCCTCACCTTCTCCAATCATACCGAGGCCTTCAGTTGTGGTGGCTTTGATATTGATGCGGGCAGGTTCAACTTTTATTGCCTGAGCGATGTTTTTTTTCATAGCTTCTTTAAAAGGAGCAATTTTTGGTTCCTGTGCAAAAATCGTAGAATCCATGTTGTTTATTTTAAAGCCTTTTCTACTGATTATTTCACAGGTTTTTACAAGAAGTTTTATACTGTGAATGTCTTTGAATGCAGGATCTGTATCAGGGAAATGTTGACCGATATCACCGAGACCGGCTGCGCCGAGAAGGGCGTCACATAAGGCATGGACAAGCACATCCGCATCTGAATGGCCTAATAAACCCTTTTCAAAGGGGATAATGACTCCTCCAAGAACCAGATCCCGACCATGAACAAGCCTGTGCACATCATATCCGATACCTATTCGCATGTTATTTTTGGCATCCTTCACGACAAGTCAAAAGTGGTTTACACTTTGTTGATCTTGTATTTTGGCAGTGAAATTTGAAAATAGAAATTGGAAAAAATATAAAGATGTGGATGTGTTACCTAACTTCAAATTTCAAATTTCCAGTTTCGACATCTGCATTCAATTCGATAATACACGCTTTTTCGAAAAAAGTGTAAACTGGTGAATGAAGGATGCCTTATTTTTATTTCTTTTTTCTCTCATTAATCAACCTGACCATAATTTTATCAGCCTGATTTAGACGAGCGGCAATTACCTGAAATAAATGTTTGGCAACTTCAGGGTATTTCTCAATTATTTCATAGATCTTATCCCCGGGGAATCGCTTTATTACCGATCTTCCTTTTGATATAATACTTGCAGATCTAAGTTCTCCAGTTATAGCTGACATTTCTCCGAAGTATTCACCGGGCTCCACAATTTCCGCAATTATTTTGCATCCCTTAACAACAATTAAAGAACCGTGTATAAGCTTGAAAAAATCTATATCTTTATTGCCTTCACGGATAATCACATCTTTATCTTCGTATTTTTCTACATCAGGATTCACAAGATATGCGGGCAGAGCCTCTTTGGTTATAGTTGTTCGTTTTAGAGTTTCCTCAACAGAGATCATTCCCTCTCTAATTTTAGTAAGGCCGGCATCCCTCAAAGTGTTCATACCTTCCTGTATGGCGGTTTTCCTAAGTTGATCCTCAGGAACGTTGGCATTTATTGCCTTAGCAACTTCATCAGTTACTTCCATCAGCTCATATAGGCCTACTCTGCCTTTGTAGCCGGTTCCCATGCATGTTGGGCAGCCTTTTGGTCCATAAATCTTCAAATCTGGAATTTCCTTTTTGGAGAATCCCATACTCTCCAATTCATCGCGGTCGGTTTTATTGACCAATGTTTTACAATTTTGACAAAGTTTTCTGGCTAATCGCTGTGATAATACCATGGTTACAGCCGAAGATAACATATAAGACGGTATGCCGATGTCTATAAGACGTCCAATGGTTGAAGGACAGTCATTTGTATGAAGTGTGCTGAAAACCAGATGTCCGGTCATAGCTGCTTTTATAGCTATTTCTGCTGTTTCCAGATCACGGATTTCGCCTACCATTATTATATCCGGATCCTGTCTCAAAAATGATCTAAGAGCAGCGGCAAAAGTCATTCCAACTTCATCTTTAACATATACCTGGTTTATTCCTCTGAAGTTGAATTCAACTGGATCTTCGGCAGTGAGTATTTTTGTGTCTTCTGTATTAAGTTTGTTAAGAACAGAGTACAGTGTAGTTGTTTTGCCGCTGCCTGTCGGACCGGTTACAAGAAGAAGGCCATATGGCCTTGCAATGCATCTATTAAGCGTTTCATATGTCTTTTGCTCGAATCCCATTTTAGTTAGATCTACATTAAGTGCGCTCTGGTCAAGAATACGCATGACAACGCTTTCACCAAAAAGAGTCGGCAGAGTTGAGACCCTCAGATCAACTGTCTTTCTTTTGCCAAGACGCATCTTGATTCTGCCGTCCTGTGGCACACGACGTTCGGCAATATCCAAACCAGATAGAATTTTCAGCCTTGAGGTTAAGGCATTTTTAATACCGAGTGGCAGATTCATAGACTTGTAGAGAGAGCCGTCCAGTCTGTATCTAACCTGCAATGCCTTTTCAAAGGGCTCAATATGTATATCACTAACACCGTCGTTTATAGCTTTTATAAGAATACCGTTAACGAGTTTGATTATAGGAGCATCGGAAGCAAGATATTGATCCATGCCGGTATCTTCTTCTTCCTGAAGGCTCTGCATCTCAATTTCACCTGCTGCTTCTGAGACCAGAGAACCAAAGTCATCAACAACAGTGAGCGGGACAGTTTCTTCTTCTTCTTCTTCTTCTTTTAATCCATATTTATTATATTCTTCATCACTTATCTTGTAATATTTTCTGTAAGCTTCGACTATATCCTGTTCAGAAGACACTCTGACCTTTAAACCCCGGTGGATCTCTTTTTGCAAATTTTCAACAGCGGTCGTATCAGTAGGCTCCGACATAGTGACTACAAGATTTTCCCCTTCGAACTTTAAAGGAAAAACCATATATTTTTTAGCGACTTCGTAAGATATAATTTTGAGAGCCTCCGGTTCCGGGGAGCTTTTTGATATTACTATAGCAGGGTAATTATAAATGCGGCTCAGTACATTTACTATGGTTTCTTCATCTATGTAGCCGAGTTTGATGAGTATGCTGCCTAGCCTTAGCGAATTTTTTTTCTGATAGTTTAGTGCATTCTTTAGCTGAGCACTTGTAATATATCCCTCTTTACTCAAAAGCTCGCCTATCTTGGCCTTGCCGGCTCCTGACTGATCTCTTATAGTAGCTTTCAGGCTGGTTTTTTGCGAAGAAACCGGATTTTTATTCATTTATTATAACACCTTAGCGCTTTTAAATATTATTTTTTTGGGGATCTATAATTATCATAAATCTTTTTTGCTCCACCACCTATAAGCAGAACGCCTAAAAAATAGAAACAAAAACGTATAAAAAAAATAGCTGAAGAAAAATGTTCTATTTTTTGAATTTTCGGCATTACCTGGGGTATCCTGAAAAATACGCCGATCCCTGCCAGTACCAAAATAACTCCCCAGACAATCTGAATATTTATATTATTTTTTGCCATAGCTTTATCCTGTTTTGTTTAAAAATTCTATTTCAACCCTGCGATTGTTTCTTCTCCCTTTTGCAGTTTCATTAGTATCTATGGGGTTTTCCGGCCCCATTCCAATGGTTTTGATTTTCGTTGGATTAATTCCCTTACCTGTAAGAAAGCTTTTTACGATATTAGCTCTGAACAAAGAAAGCTCCTTATTGTAATCGTAAAAACCAAAAGAGTCGGTATGGCCTTTTATAATAATATCAGTGTCAGGATTTTGAGTCATTATCTCAGTAGCTTCATCAAGTTTTATTAAAGCATCACCTGAAAGTTCGTTTGAATTGTACTTGAAATATATGATAATATTGTTATCTGGAATTTGTTTGGGTACAATTTGCTCTTCAGAAATTTGAACTTGTTTATTTTGTCCAGAATCAATTTGATTTATGGGATACTTTTGTACAACAGGCTTGGAATTAATAGTTGATGAGCTGGATTGAAGCAATTGTTCTGATTTTGAATTATTAATATTATCAATAATCTGCATCATATATTTATTTATATTAGAAAGTTTTATTTTGAACTCAGCAGGATATTTAATATACCACCATGTTAGAATAAGGAGACTAACTAGTAGAAAAAAACATCCAAGCACCTTAACAGCAGGCTTTAGCCCATCTCTTTTAACCTCTTGATTTGACTCATCTTCAGAAGTTTGGCTTTCTATTGGGGCAACCTCCTGATTTGGATCACTTTCAGCAATTTGGCTCTTTTGGGGGACAGCTTCTTCAGCAGGTATTTGAAGCTCTTTAGCGCATTCCTTTATAATAAGTTCATTTATTGTTTTTTGCTCTTTAACATATCCGGTTAACAAGGCCAAATCACATATTATATTTATTAATCTCGGGAAACCCTTAGAAAAAGAAAAGATCTCTCTAATTGCACTTGAGCTGAAAATATTTTTTTCAGAACCGGCAAAATTTAAACGGTGCTTTATGTATTCTTTTATTTCATTTTCAGTCAACGGTTCGATGTAATAGTTTATCGTAATTCTCTGCCTTAAGGCTCTGTTCTCCGGTTCTATTAATATATTGTTAAATTCTTTTTGACCTACAAAAAATATATTTAAAAGTTTTGTATCCTGTCTTTCTATGTTTGACAGAAGTCGTATTTCTTCGAGAAGCTCAGGTTTTAATCTCTGGGCCTCATCAATTATAAGTAATACCTTTTTATTCTTTAAGTAAGCATCATTCAAGAATTTTCTAAAATGATTAAGGAACTCACCCTTGGTGCTAAATTTTTTATCTATTGAAAACACATTTGCAATAAAGTTAAAAAAGTCAAGATCTTCCAGACCGGGATCAGGAACATGGGCTGCGATTACATCATCGTCCAGGTTATTTATCAGCGCGTTTATGATTGTAGTTTTACCTGTGCCCACATCGCCGGTTAGAAGAAGGAAGCCTTTATTATCAAGTATTCCATATGTTAGAATTGCTAAAGCTTCTTTGTGCTTTTCACCTAGCCATAGAAATTTTGGGTCTGTGCTGATTTGAAAAGGTTTTTTATTTAAGTTGTAGTATGAAAGATACATATGATTTTTTAAATATAGCCTTTTTGCCCCAGAAACAACAGAATTTCTTTTGCCGCCTCGTCAGGAGTCAGCTCGGCGGTATCTATGCGCAACTCAGGTGACTCAGGAAATTCGTAAGGATCATCTACTCCAGTAAATCCCTTTATAAGCCCGGCCCTGGCTTTTGCATACATCCCTTTTCTATCTCTTTTTTCGCATACATCAATTGGAGTGGACACATGAACTTCTATAAAACCCCCATAAGCTTCTATAATTGATCTTATTTGTGACCTTGTAACCGAATATGGTGCTATGGGTGCACATATAGCAACACCACGGTTTTTAGTGATTTCACTTGCAACAAAGCCAATACGTCGAACATTTATGTCACGGTGTTCCTTAGAAAAGCTCAATTCGCTGGATAAATTACGGCGGACGATGTCGCCATCAAGAAGGGAAACAGGTCTTTCTCCTATTTCCAGAAAACGAGCATAAAGAATTTTTGCAATTGTAGATTTTCCCGCACCTGAAAGACCTGTTAAAAAGATTGTAAATCCTTGTTTATGCGGAGGAGGATAAGCTTTTTGAAGTTCTTTAACTACCTCTGGGAATGTAGCCCATTCAGGTATCCGCCTTCCTGAACGAATTCTTTCCCGAATATCTGAACCACTTAGAGATATTGTCTGAGTATTAGCAGGAACTTCGTTTTGAAAACGAAATTCATCTTCAAAAGGCAGATAAACCATCTCCTCAAAATGGATAACGCTTATATTAATTTCACTACTATATTTTTCTGACAGGTCACTGGTAATATTGCTGTCATAAAAGTGTCCCCCCTTGCTATCCAACCCTGGGCTCCCATGCTCATAACCTATAATAAAATGGGTACATCCATAATTTTTTGATATAATTGCGTCTAGGAGTGCATCTCTTGGCCCGGCCATTCGCATAGCAAGAGGCAGTAAATTTAATAAGTAAGAATCCGGCGGATAGTGATTGGTCACTTCACGATAGCATCTTACCCTTTTATAGTGATCAAAATCATCAGGTTTTGCTATCCCTGTAATAGGAAGAATGAGTAAATTGGCGCTGGCTTGTTGCATTGCTTTAACAGTCATTTCAAACTGCGGCCTGTGAATAGGATTTCTGGTCTGAAATCCAACAATTCTCCTCCAGCCAAGTTTTTTATATATAGCTGTAACTTCTTCCGGAGCCATACGCAACTGTTTAAAATCAAAGTGTATCGGCAGGTTTAATACTTCCAGTTTACCGCCTATGTAATAATCGCCGGATTTATTTAAAAGATAATTTACTCCGGGGTGTGTTTGATCCAGAGTACCATAAATTTTTAAGCATTCTTTTTCGCTTTCTATTTCCCAGAAATCTTCAATATGCATAATTGCAAGAAGAAAACCCTCAGGATCTCTAAGAGTTACAGACTGGCCTGCCTCGATTGTGCCCGCCTTTGTGTTGGTAATATCAAGACAAACAGGTATAGGCCAAAGCATATCGTTTTGAAGGCGCATTCGGTCTAATACAGATTCATAGTCAGAGCGTACCATAAAACCTTTTAGGGGCGAAAAAACACCGGTTGCAAGGAGTTCAAGATCGCAGAGCTGCCTCTCATTTAGTGTAATATCCGGAAGTTTAAGCGAAATATCCTTAAGCAGCTTACAGCGTTCTGAATCAGCAAGAAGATTTACAAGAGTCCCGCCATGAGGTTCCGAGTATTCTATATTATTCATAATGATAAATCCTCTATAACTACTTCCTAACCAGCCTGAGCAGTTACGAAAATATCTCTTATTTTTCCCTAATGTCAAATACAATATTTAAACCTAAATTGAGCGATTTTTTACTCGACCTGCACCAATCTCTTGCGCATCAAGGACTTGCGAAAAGTCTCAACATATCCATTGGTATGCCTACGATTTTCGCAAACCTTGCTACATCAAGATTTTAGCACATTTCTTCGCAAAAAATCGCTTAACTTAGGAACGTGGACGAAATAACTTCCCCAAGTAGGCGCATAGATTTGGGTCAAATTTGTTCGATCTCAAATCACAAAAGTTGAAGGAATAGCAGGCTATTTCGATATTTTTGTGATTTGAGATCGGGCAAAGGTGGCCTGAAGCTGTGATG
>JAYEFW010000269.1:0-10653 GCA_034658795.1 Thermodesulfobacteriota bacterium | reverse complement strand
ATTTGTCTATCCTACGATTGAACAGGCCGTGGAAGTACATCAGAAAACCGTTGAGGTCAGCGGTGGCGGCGCGATGGGACAATTGGATATGGGAAGGCTCGAAAGTGTTCTTTGCCATATCCAAAACGATGACTACTATCCGGCTTTTGAAGACAAACTGACCCATCTCTTTTTCGGAGCCTGTAAATTCCATTGTTTTGAAGACGGAAACAAACGGATCGCCATTTCATTGGGCGCCCAGTTTTTATTGCTAAACGGTTATGTTTTCGTTACCAGGCGATTTATCCATGAGATGGAAAATATCAGCTATTATGTCGCAGCGGGAGAAATTGATAAAGACCTGCTCAAAGAGATTATCTGCGCTGTCATTGAAGATGATATGGAACGTGAAGGTTTGAAGCTGAAGATATTAATGGCAATTTCAGGCTAAAACGGTAAAAGCCTGCCCGAAGCCTTTACATAAGACCTGTCTGCGTCCAATGACGGATAGGCAGGCGGTGCGAAGCGGTAAATAAAATTACGCTTACGACGTGACCGAGGGGTGCATGGACTCTCTGGAAGCCGACTATATCAAAAAAATGCGTAAGCATGACGCTGAATTAGCTAATGGGTGTGGGCAAATTGCCACCCCCCTTTCAGTTCAGACTGGAGGCGGGCCTCAACGAATGAACTGCGCCAACGTGATTCGGAATTGAATTTCTACTGGGGTACAATTTGTACCCCCTTTTGATTGGAAACATCTGCTGGAAAACAAACGTGCTGCTCGCAAGGGTAGAAAGGTTGCAGGGAAGGCGAGAAAAGACCTGGAACAAAATGCCCGCAAGAAGGTTGTCTCCACAGGGAACTATCTGGATATTTCTCAGAAAGTACGGAAACAGTGAGCCGGTGCCTGCTTGGAAAATCATGCGAACAGATGCAGATGCACCGGGCGCTTGACGATGCAAAACTTGCTGATATGATATGGCTTGAAATGGAGAGGATATGATGTGGTGCTTAATTAAATTATAAAGGATTTTTATCAGTTATCAGAGCAAAATCGATTAATAAAGAATAGCCCCAAAATGCCAATGAGCAAATCGAATAACATGCCAAAAAAAGATAAAAAGCTGGCCGACATATTGCCGCGCTCTCTGCTGCGGCAGATCGGGCATGTTCATCGTCTTGCCTTGGAAAACGGCCTTTTTCTGAATGACCGTGAATTGCTGAGCTGTGATAGATGTGGGCTTCTGGAAGATGTGGATATTACCGGCCGGTTGATTACATATAAATCCGGCGAAGCTGTCTTTGATTCAGGAATGAGGTTTGAGAAGGGTGAGGGGAATGCGCATGTTTGTCCTGTATGCGGTACACCTGTCAGTGAAGGATGAAGACGCTTTTAAGGTCATTTCTAATGTAGATTAAACAATGCCTATACGGTTGTCGCACAATTCAACATTTTTGGGTCAGATATACCGAAAAATACATGCTGAATGCATTGAAATAGCACTCGGGACGTATCGGTCGGATGAACCGAATCAGCGATTTGGGCAACATCCGTATAGGCATTGATTAAACAAGAGGATATCATGATAATGTCAAAAGAACTTACAAACTCAACGATAGAACGCCAGAATGTTCTAAACAACCCGTTTGCCGTCACGGAAATTCAAAAAGCTGTTGAAATTCGAGACAAAATCATTTCAAATACAAAACCGATATGCTGGTAGAAGGAGATATCTTGAGAGTTAAAATTACAGCCATAACTAAATCACCTGCCGCTATTCCATTTAATTACAATTATGCCCTTCACTCCGCCATCTATGGTCTCATAGAAAAATCATCAGGCGAGTATTCCGGATATCTTCATGATAATGGCTTTATTAACAAAACAGTAAAAAAACGATTCAAATTATTCACCTTTTCAAAGCTTTTTTTCACTATTTGTATAATGCCTGTCTTTTGGGTTAAAGTAATCCAATGCTAATAGCACTGGTGGAATAATGGGAAGTCATATATATAAAAGCTATTATGGATAAAATTTGAAAGGATTTTGTATTATTATGTATTTTGTTAATTATCGAGGGCCGTTTGGATTTATTAAACCTTGGACCTCAGTGAGAGATAGTGAAACTTTTAGCCAACAGTTTTTAACACCTTCGATAGTGGCAGGTATTGAAAGGAAACTGTTTTCGGATCTTTTAGCTAAGCCATATGGTTTATATAAAATCAAAAGACACAGGTTGTCTTACAAACAAATTTCTCATCAGCAAGAACAAATCCAGCCCAGGGGATGGAATAAAAAAAACAACTGCTTTTACAGGCCATATTCGATAATAGTTCGGGGGATTCTTATAGAGCCTGATTTATATCTTGGATTTGATAATGAAAAAGATGCAATCCATGCTGCAAAGCAGCATATATGTTTTTGCAGGAATGAAGATATTTTATTCCCCAATGAGTCAATAATTAAAATTCCTGAAAAAGACTTTGATACTCAAGAGAATGTTTTCAATGGTTTTGAATTGGTATTTGAACACAATGAGCAGTCTTTTTTAGTAGGATATAACCGTTTTGATGATAATAAACCGATGTATGGCTGGCTTAAAATCATCGGTAATCCCGTAAAGTATATATGTTGATTATGGACATTTGTCATCACATAAAAGCAAAAGGAGCTCCTGAGTTCACAACCTTATATGATCATCTTTATCATGTCAGGCTATCAATTGAAAAATTTGCTGAATGCTTGGATTTTGATATTGAAATTGCAAAAATGGGAGCTGTTTTTCATGATATTGGAAAAGCAAGTCCGATTTTTCAAAAAAGGCTTGTATCAAAATATAGGACTGGTCAGTCAACATTCCGCCATGAAATTGCTTCATGCTTTTTTATTTCTCTAATCAAAGAGAAACACCAACCTCAGCTAATTGAAATGATAATTGCCCATCACAAATCAATTGAAGGGGACAAAAAGCTGAAGGGTATACTTGATCTTGAAGAAAATGAAGGTGATATTTTTGAATCCCACATAAAAGACTGGGATATCTGGAAACCGGATGCCCTGAAAATACTCTCCGCCTTTGGTATTAAAACCAGAAACATTTCTTATGATGAAGCTCATGATAATTATCGTAAAGTGTTAGCCTATTGTGAGAAAAGAGTTGAAGATTATGGTTATTCAAGATGGCGCGGCCTGCTTATGTCTGCGGATCATTTTGCTTCTGCCCTATCTGAATTCACAAAGGATTATTTAAAAAATACATTTAAAAAACCAGTCTTGAATTTTTATAATAGAAAATCAGAATTTTATCCCTTGTCATTGAAAAAAGCTGTATCTGAAAAACCACACACTATTGTTGTTGCATGTACAGGCGCAGGAAAAACAGATTATCTTTTCAGGCGATGCAAAGGACGAGTATTTTACACACTTCCGTTTCAGGCATCAATAAATGCAATGTATCAACGGGTTAAAAATGAGTTATTACCTTCAAATCCAGACCTGGATATTCGAATGCTTCATTCTTCTTCAAAAATAGCAGTTAACGATGAGTCGCAAGAAGACATTGTTTTACAACGACTCATTGGCTCCAGTGTCAAGATTCTAACTCCGTATCAATTAGCTTCTATCATATTTGCCACAAGGGGCTTTGAGTCTCAAATTGAAGATATCAAAGGTTGTGATGTCATTCTTGATGAAATTCATACTTATACAGGTGTCTCAAAAGCAATAGCGCTGAAAATTGTAGAAGCGCTAAATTATTTTGGCTGTCGTATCCATATCGGCACAGCTACCATGCCTTCTTCGTTATATGAAAAAATTATAACATTACTGGGAAAAAATTCTGTTAAGCAGGTTTCGTTGGATAAAGCAGAGCTTGAAAAATTTGATCGCCATAAACTTTTTAAGATCAATTCATGGGAGGATTCAGAGCAAATAATTGCTGATGCTATCAAAAAAAAACAAAAAGTATTGCTTATCTGCAACCGTGTAAAATCAGCCCAAGATGTTTTGATTAGAGTAAAGAACTTATTTTCTGATATTCCAGCTCTTCTTATTCACAGTAGATTTAAACGCGGAGACAGGTATAAAAAAGAAAAGAAACTTTTAGGTATTGATCAAAGCGGACAGACAACAGGTGAATTTAATACTTCATTGGATGCTTGTATCGTAGTTTCCACACAGGTTGTTGAAGTCAGCCTGGATATCAGTTTTGATCTTTTGATTACTGAGGCAGCTCCTGTTGATTCCTTAATTCAACGTTTTGGAAGAGTTAACAGAAAAAGATCACTATCTACTATTGGCGTTTATAAGCCAATATATTTAATCGCACCTCCGGACGATGAAAAAGAAGCAAGGCCGTATGATTTGGAAATACTGAAAAATAGTTTTGAAGTCCTGGAACATAATAGCATTCTTCATGAATCTGATTATCAAAAAAAAATAGATTATGTTTTTCCTGAAATATCCAGTTTAAGCATAGAAACCCATACAGCATTTAAAGGAGATGGTAAATGGAATATTGAAGCGCTAACTCACAGGAACGATTCTATATTGCTTGATCTGCTTGAAATTGACAGCGTAAACTGCATCATTGAATCTGACTGTGAAAAGTACAGAGATGCAAACTATAAGGAACAAACCATGATAGAGATACCAGTAAGATATTATTCTGTTAAAGACTTCTACCCGTTGAATTGTGGCAGTGACCCATTTGTTATACCGGATCAAGGATATTCTGATGAACTGGGGTTGGAAATTGACAAGGCTAAATCAAATCAAACAAACTTAAATTTTATTTAAAAAGATACTATTATGATCTCAATTAATGTTGGACGCATATTTTTAAAAGCTTATAATGAAAAGAATAACAAATCATATTCCTCCAAGGAATTTTTTGAAAAAATCTTTTTTGATCTTTTTTTTAATCATTCAAAATATATGCTTTGCATCATGAATTCTTCTTTTGATCAATTATGGAAAAGGCACAATACACATCTACCAGAGAAAAGGCTCATAGCCCTAAACGATTTTTTTAAAAAAGTAGAATCGGGATATAAGGACGGAAGCATTATAATTGGCTTTCCAGCTTCTGAAATAAAAGAATTTGCAACCACATCTGGACTCGTAAGTGACATGGAAATCCCTGCTGATGAATCAGATATATATTATTCTTGGATTGGATCTGGATTAGGAATGCGTATGTCAGGAGGAGTATGTATTTTTTTTACTGACCCTGAAATTTTGCTAAAAATTTTTGAAGGTTGGTCTGTTTATAGAAAATTTTTAAATGATGATGCTCTTGAAAAACTTGCTCCTCATAAAATTGATAGTTGGAATGGACAATGGTTAAATTGTGTTTACAACAAAAAAGATAAACTCAATTTTGATTTTGAAAGCTTTGCAAATTTAGATAATTTACAATTTTTTAAACGGGAAAAAAATGGGGATATTGTAATTGAAACTATTAAATGGAGTAGATTGTTTTTCAATATTTCCAGACAATTTTCAGATCAAACATTAATTGGGTATGTTTACAGCTTAGGACAGACAAATAAAACACTCGGCTTCTTCCCATTCTATTTTAAGCAGGCACAAACGATTAAACACTTTTACAAACTTCTTTTTGGAGAAAACAATGCAATTAGGGATAGCGCTGCATACGAGGATATATATGGCACTCATATAAAAAGGGCTTGTGAATTAGGATCAATAGGACTCCATGCCTTACAGCCAAAAGGCTTAAAACAATATTTTGCAGAAGGGAAAAAACCTGACTTCAAAAAAACAAAGGTTACACAAAAAAGGGGGGAAGATGAAAATGCATATAAAATCAGAGAAGAAAAAGCATCTTTAAAGGATAAGGGGAAAGTGATTTTATTTAGAACCTATAAAACATGGTTGGTTGCTATGATAACAAAAAATAAAGAAGAAATGATTGATTATACAAAAGATATTGCAATCGCTCTACATTTGTATAGGGCAAGCTCTACAAAGAATGTCGCTAAAAATCTTATTGAAAAGGAACTGCTTGTTGCAAAATCCAGGAAAAATTTTATAGATGCCTTGGCGGAAATTGTAAAGAGTACCCCAAAAGAACATCTAAAAGCCTTTAAAGAACTGAAAAATCGGGTTCACCTTATGACATCGGAGGATTTTGGATATTTTGTTGTTCTTCTCAGATTTGATTATGCTTATGAAGAAAGAAATATTTAACTATGAGGTTAAGGAGAGAATATGCATACTATTTATATCAGGACTTTAAAAAGAGCAGAACACACTGTTTTTTGTGTTGCAAATGGACAGAAAACCTATTTTGATCCTCAATTTAACAAATATATACCTTACTCCAGCGGGCAACAGATAAAACGCTCAATCATTGACAGATTATCAACGGAATTAAATGAGATTCCAGCCCCTGTAACATTTTTGTCTGATGTGACTACAAAAAAGGAAATCACCGAAGGTGAAGTTTTCGGCACATGTGACCCTTCTCATTTTGACCAGTTGCTTGGAGGCTGGATGAAAGCTATAAAAGGCGGAAAAGAAAAGACTATAAAACGAAGAAGTCCTTTTTCCATATCTGCAATGAGATCACTGCATCCATTACTTGCAGGTGTTAATAAAGAAGATATTACTTTTGATAGAAGTGGGCGATCAAACAATAAAGTTATCGTAAGAGATTCTGAAGGAAATCACCTTTCTGAAGATGATATCATAAGTCTGCTTGAGGGTAAAGATAGAAGCCTGGTACGCAAATTTATACCAGATCACAGGACAGTTACTGGTTTATTCGTTCAGGATATTGCAATTGATTTAAGACGTTTGTTTTGTGTCACTCTAAATATTTATGAGCCGGAAATAAACCAGCCTACTGAAAAAAAATTAAGAGAAAATGGTTGGATTGAATCAAAAAACATCTTCGGAGATTGTTTGGTGACGCCGATAGGAATAAGAGAAAAACTTATTCCTGCAATTGCCAAAGCAATTCTTAACTGGCAGATTACCTCAAATCAATCCAGGACATTCAGCCTTATGGAAACTCTTGCAGTTGCAGTAAGTGATAATGCTAATAAAATTGCAAGCAGCATCCGGGGAAAATTAAGCGAAGAACATGAAAATAGGGCTGTCCCTGTAATAGAAGAAAATTTTGACGGGGTTGATATCTTTATCACTCTTACGGCAGGGGGCTATGTCATCACAAAATCAGAAAAAGCCGAAGCTTTAGAATTGGCAGAAAAAAATATTGTAGAAAGAATGAATGCCTTTGATTATGAAAACCAATTAAATGATTAGTTTTGAATTTAAAATATTAAATACATGAATTATTGTGAGGACATATTTTGCGTATTCTAATAACGGCAACAAGCGAACAACCATCTTTTTTCCCATATAATTATCAGTATGCGTTGCATTCAGCTATATACTCTCTCATGAATGAGTCTTCGGTTGAATATTCAAAATTTTTACATGATAATGGCTATGTAAGAGATGGAATTAATAAAAAATTTAAATTCTTCACCTTTTCAAAACTTAAATTCTTTCCCAAAAAAAGAGATAGAGAAGGTTTTTATAATGTGAAAAAGATTCAGTTTGTATTTACTTCTTCTGTAGATGAAAGCCTCAAACATTTAGTATTAGGAATTTTTTCCAATCAAAAAATTAAATTAGTGTTAAACGGGCAAGAATGTGTCTTTGCTATAGTTAATGTAGATATACAACCGAAACCAATCTTTAGCAATCGTGAAAAATTTATTTGTCTCTCACCAATAGCTGTTACAACAATAAAGATCGACGAAAATGGGAAACGGAAGCAGCATTTCCTGAATTATATGATTCCGGAAGAAAGAGATCATTTTGTTGATAATCTTAAAAAAAATCTGATCAACAAGTACGAAACTATTAATAATATTAAATATCAAAACTTAAATTATTCTTTTAACTTTAATTTCGATATTAGTTACATCACAAAACGAAAGGGTAATATTTCGAAATTAATGGAATTTAAAAATAAAATTAAAATAAAAGCTATGGAGGCTCCTTTCAGCATTGAAGCTGATCCGGAATTAATAAAGATTGGTTACGAATGTGGCTGGGGTGAAAAAAATAGCGCTGGTTTTGGTTGTGTTGAACAAATTTAAATATCTTGGCCTGAATATAAAAATTTACTCTCCGCTCAACGACAAATATTTTTTAAGCAAAAAAACAGATACATATTCAATCACCTTTCGACAAAATAAAACTACCCTTTTTGTTACAGGCAAAATATAACAAAAGGTAACAATTATTATGGAAAAAATTTAAAAGGCAACTTGCTCAAAAAACATTCCCGGAGCATTAGTTTATGCAAAACCTGAATTTTACCGGTACCGAGATAAACTACTATTTTGTCTGTCCCGCATTAAGCTGGTAGCCGAAAAGAGTAAAAGGAGATAACCAATATGGACAAAATAGAACTTTTAAAACTTATTAACAAAGGCGAATCCAGCTTTGTGGAATTCAAAGCAGATACACCGGATATTAAAGCGGAAACAATTGGGGAGTATGTTGTCTGTTTTGCAAATTCAAAGGGCGGGAAAATTCTGCTCGGCGTCGAAGATGACGGTACAATAAAAGGACTGAAAGGCAGGTTTTCCGAATACGGTAAATGGATATCGGACGCTGTTCAGGGCTGGGCACATCCAAATATTATTGTTGATTATGAGGAGGTACCTGTAGAAGAAGATTTGCGGGTTGCCGTGATTACTGTGCCGATTGGTGTTGCCAGGCCGTATTCCAAACGCAAAGGGAAGGATGCAAAGGAGCGTTACTATATTCGCGATGTAACCAGTTGTCGGGAAACAGACAGAGAAGAACTAAGGCGTTTATTCCAAAGCTCAGGGATGATTCATTTTGAGGTGACGCCTGTGCCAAGGTCAAAACCGGAAGATTTGAATGAAACGCTGCTTGTTGAGTATTTCAGGCGGGTCAGAGATATCGGTTATGACGATAAGACAAAATGGCTTCGGCTTTTGATTGACAATCAGATACTTTCTGAAGAACTTGGCGCTGTTAATTGCACTCTGGCAGGGCTTATTTTATTCGGCAAAAAGGATAGAGTTAAAAAATTGATTCCTCAAAGCGGTATTACCGCTGTAGAATATGACTCTCCTGAGGCAGATGTGGCGGGTCGTTTTCGCAAAGAGATCAACGGCCCCCTGTTTTCGTTGCGTGAAAACTCGGGAATTATTGCTGAAGAAGGCATAATTGACCAGGCAGTAAATTTCGTTTTAAGGGTAAGGTCAAAAGAAAAAATTGAAGGCACAAGACGCGTGACTGAATATGCTTATCCCCCTGAGGTTTTGCGTGAAACCATTGTTAATGCCGTTGCCCACAGAGATTATACCATCGGCGGGACAAATATCGGCCTTTGGCTATATCCTGACCGGTTGGAAATTGATAGTCCGGGCAATCTTCCAAACACTATCACAATAGAACGGATGAAAAGCGGCGCCCGCTATCACCGCAATCAAACGATTGTCGATTACCTGCGCGATATGGATTTTATCGAAGGCAGTGGCAGGGGTGTATCACGCAAAATCATCCGCGGCATGATCGAACATAATGGCAAAGAGCCAGACTTTGAGCTGAGAGGTGAGTCTTTAAGAGTTACTTTATATGCTTAAACTATAATTGATCCCGATTTTCACGAAATTGCAATATGTTTTTTAAATATCCTCACGTTTTTATATAGGAGTTTTTTGCTTTTTATCACGAAACAGGGGTGAGCGCATCCGAATATTATTGTTGATTATGATTAGGCGATGGTCATTAGTTTATGCAAAACCTTAATTTTACCGGGACACAGATTAATTATTATTTTGTCTGCAAGAGAAAACTCTGGCTGTTTACAAAAGATATAAGGTTTGAGGATGAAAACGAATATGTGCAATTGGGGCGGCTTATTGATGAAAACACCTACAAGCGGAATAAAAAGCAGATTGAGATCGGCAAAATTAAAATTGATTTCATTGATAACAAAGGCGTGATCCATGAAATTAAAAAATCAAATAAGATTGAAAAGGCCCATATTCACCAGGTGAAATATTACATCCTTACATTAAAGAGAATGGGAGTTGAAAATATCACAGGTGAAATTGATTATCCAAAACTGAAGAAAAGGGAAACAGTATTACTGATGCATGAGGATGAAAAGGAATTTGAAAAGATTTTTTCAGGTATCCGGGAAATTCTTGATAAACCAAAACCGCCTGCTGCAGTTAAAAAAACTATATGCAAGAAATGCGCTTACTATGAGTTCTGCTTTGTATAAAGGGATAACATGAAACAATCTTTATATCTTTTTTCAAATTGTACGATTAAAAGAAAAGATAACACCCTGATGTTTGACATCGACGGAACAAAAAAATTCCGTCCCATTGAAGCTGTTTCTGATATTTTTCTTTTCAGTGAACATACCCTTAATACAAAGTTGCTGAATTTTCTGGGGCAGCAGAAAATTCCTGTTCACATATTTAATTATTACGGATTTTACTCTGGTTCCTTTTTCCCAAGAGAACAGTATCTTTCGGGACATGTTACAATCAGCCAGGCAAAGCATTATCTTGATAAGGGGAAAAGAATGCTTTTAGCCTATGAGTTTTTGAATGCAGCAGCTTCAAACATTCTTACAAACT
>JAYEFW010000268.1:6435-10654 GCA_034658795.1 Thermodesulfobacteriota bacterium | reverse complement strand
AATAATTCAGGAAGGATAAAAGTACAATCTGTTCTTGATGAAGCTCTCGGCTTTTGTCAGGCAGCCCAGGATTTCTGGCAAAAAGGAGAGCTTGAAAATGCTCTTGAGGCTCTTGATCAGGCATATTCTTTAATTTTGGATGTCGATACTGACGACGATCCAAATCTAATACAGCAGAAAGAAGACCTGCGTTTTATGATTTCAAAACGCATCCTAGAAATCTACGCATCCCGCAATATAGTTGTAAATGGAGACCATAACGCCATCCCAATTGTGTTAAATAAATATATCAAGGCTGAAATAGATCTTTTTACCAAAGGTGGAGAAAAAAACTTTTTTATCAGATCTTACAAACGTTCAGGCCGATATCGTCCATTTATAGTATCGGAACTTAAAAAAGCCGGTCTTCCTGTTGAACTGTCATGGCTCCCTCTTATCGAAAGTGGATTTAATGTGATTGCGCTTTCAAAAGCCAGAGCTCTCGGACTCTGGCAGTTTATTCCCTCAACCGGCTACAAGTTCGGCCTTAAACGTGATATATTCATTGATGAAAGGATTGATCCTGTCAAGTCAACAAAAGCCGCTATAGCATACTTGAAAGAACTGCATAACATCTTTGGCGACTGGAACACAGTTCTTGCGTCGTATAATTGCGGAGAAGGAAGGGTGCTACGTGTAATACGGGGTCAAAATATAAACTACCTTGACGATTTCTGGGATCTATATCAAAGGCTTCCGCGGGAAACCGCCAGATATGTCCCCAGGTTCCTTGCAACTTTACACATAGTCAAAAATCTGGAAAAATACGGACTGGATTCAATAGAAACAGTTTCTCCATTAGAATATGAAACTATATCTGTGACAAAACAGGCACATCTCAAAGACATAGCAAAAAATATAGGAACTTCTGAAAAAATACTGAAAGTACTTAATCCAGAGCTGCGATACAAAATATTGCCCTCTGATCAATATTCTCTGAGAGTTCCCCCTGGCAAATGTGAACTACTGCTTTCAAAACTGGATGAGATACCGATCTGTTCTCCACCTAGAAGTACAAGAATCGTGTACCACAAAGTAAGGCCGGGAGAAACCCTTTCAACTATAGCGAGGCGCTACCGTACAAGTGTCAAAAGCATTGCACGGGCAAACAACATACGTAAAAACAATTTAATCGTAGCAGGTAAAAAACTTAAGATTCCACAAAAGGGAGCAGTATCCCGGGCTCGTGAGCCCAAATATAAACATACATCAAAATATATCGTAAAACGCGGTGACTCTTTGTGGATTATAGCGAGGCGTTTTGATACTACGACAAAAAAACTTCAGAAGCTGAACAAGCTTTTAAATACGAATCTTCATATTGGACAGGTGCTAAAAATACCCGGACAAAAGGAAAGCCCGGCACCGGCAACAAAAGAAAGTTTAAGAACATATCTGGTAAAACGCGGAGATAGCCCCTACAGGATAGCAAAAAACCATAACGTGCCCCTCGAGCGCTTTTTACGCACAAATAATTTAACACCCAGAAGCAAAATATATCCGGGGCAAAAAGTATATGTTGAATAACTATTTCCCCTGTAGCTCAGTGGATAGAGCATTGGATTCCTATTGGCTTTATCTAATATTCGGGCACGCTCTCCAAAGCCTTGCCCTTTTTTTATTTTACAAATCCGAAATAAACCATTGAAAATTCGGCATCCTTCATTCATCAGTTTACACTTTTTTCGAAAAAGCGTGTATTATTGAATTGAATGCCGATGTCGAAAGTTGAAATTAGAAACTTGAAATTAGGTAACGCATCTACATCTTTGTATTTTTTCCAATTTCCAATTTCTATTTTCCAATTTTACTGCCAAAATACAAAATCAACAAAGTGTAAACTACTTTTGACTTGTCGTGAAAGATGCCTAAAATTCATATTCCGTTACCCTGGCTACCAACTTAAGACGGGACACTTTCCATAGCTCAAGCATTTAGAAGTTTTTTAAAAGATCGTAAACAACGCTCAAAAAAAAATAGAAACAAAACAAGCTAAAAATGCTTTAGGAACGGGGAATAAGCATCAAATATGTAGTCAGTGATCGTGCCAAGGCATTGATTAAACTCGCTTTGAAAGGAATTGGTTGTCAAAGTATTCCAGACCTGTTTCATGCAAGCAACGAAATTATTGAGATTTATCACTATGTCTTTTACTATAAATAGAAAAAAAACACGTCAGATAAAGGTCGGAGAAGTAAAGATAGGGGGTATGGCTCCTGTTGCCGTCCAGTCAATGACAAATACATTTACTCAGGATATTGCGTCAACTGTTTCCCAGATAAGGCAGTTGGAAGAAGCTGGATGCGAAATCATAAGGGTGGCTGTGCCTGATGAAGAGGCAGCCCATGCAATATCATCGATAAAGAAAAAAATTTCAATTCCAATTATAGCTGATATACACTTTGACTTTCGGCTGGCTATAGCATCAGCAAGATCCGGCGCTGACGGATTGAGGATAAATCCAGGAAACATAGGTGGTGTAAAAAAAGTAAAAGCCGTTGTTGAATGTGCAAAGGAGCTTAATATTCCCATTCGAATAGGGGTAAATTCAGGCTCACTTGAAAAGGACATATTAAAAAAATATAATGGCGCTAGCGCAGAGGCAATGGTGGAGAGCGCTGTCAGACATATAGAATTGCTGAAATCATTAGATTTCCATCAAATAAAAGTTTCAATAAAGGCGTCTGACGTCCATCGCACCGTTGAAGCTTACAGGCTTCTTTCTTCAAAAACCAACCTTCCTCTTCATGTCGGTGTTACAGAAGCCGGCGCGCTTTTTCCTGGAATCGTAAAATCTTCTCTTGGTATAGGCATGCTGCTCGCAGAAGGTATTGGAGATACTATTCGTGTTTCTTTGACCAGAGATCCGGTAGAGGAGGTGCGTGTAGGTTTTGAAATACTGAAAGCCCTTGATATCCGAAGGCGCGGACCTGAAATAATTTCCTGCCCCACCTGCGGACGTTGCAAAATCGCTCTCTTTGACATTGTTGAACAGGTGGACAAAGCACTTTTAACAAGTTCTCTGGATATCAAGATCGCAATTATGGGTTGCATTGTAAATGGACCTGGAGAGGCAAAAGAGGCTGATATCGGAATTGCAGGGGGGGATGGTAAAGGGATATTGTTTAAGAAGGGAAGAGTTATAAAAAAAGTTCCAGAGGAGAAACTTGTTGAAGTTCTGCTGGAAGAGGTACGGAAAGGATAGATATGAAAAAACAGGCAAAAGCCGCAATTACTCCAACGAGAGCTGAAGATTATCCGGAATGGTATCAACAGGTTATAAAACATTCGGATTTGGCTGAAAGATCTCCGGTAAGAGGTTGTATGGCCATAAAACCTTGGGGTTATGCGATTTGGGAAAATATTAAGCAAGTACTGGATAATATGTTCAAAGATACAGGGGTTAAAAATGCATATTTTCCTCTTTTTATACCGTTGAGCTTTCTTGAAAAAGAGGCCGAACATGTTGAAGGTTTTGCAAAGGAATGTGCGGTGGTAACACACCACAGGCTTGAAAAAGGTCCTGACGGCGGCCTTGTCCCGGCAGGCCGGCTCAATGAGCCTTTAATAATCAGGCCCACTTCTGAAACAATTATAGGAGATTCATTTTCCAGGTGGGTCAGCAGTTATCGAGACCTTCCTGTTTTGATAAACCAGTGGGCAAACGTTGTCAGATGGGAGATGCGGACCCGCATGTTTTTAAGAACAAGTGAATTCCTGTGGCAGGAAGGACATACGGCACATGCCACGAGAGATGAAGCCATTGAGCGTACCAGAATGATGCTTGATATTTATGAAAAGCTTGCCGAAGAATACCTGGCCATGCCTGTGATAAAGGGGAAAAAAACACCTTCGGAAAGATTCCCCGGAGCGGTTGATACCATGTGTATAGAAGCTATGATGCAGGATCAAAAAGCTCTTCAGGCAGGCACATCACATTTTTTAGGTCAGAATTTCGCAAAGGCATCTGATATAAAATTTCAATCTGCTGAAGAAAAAGAAGAATACGCATGGACGACTTCATGGGGCGTTTCCACACGCCTTATCGGCGGACTTATAATGACCCATAGCGATGATGACGGCATAATACTTCCTCCTAAAATTGCATCTTCACATGTAGTTTTACTGCCTGTTATAAGAAAGCTTAAGGACAGGCCTATGGTGATGGAGTTTACCGAAA
>JAYEFW010000268.1:0-6335 GCA_034658795.1 Thermodesulfobacteriota bacterium | reverse complement strand
CTTATAATGACCCATAGCGATGATGACGGCATAATACTTCCTCCTAAAATTGCATCTTCACATGTAGTTTTACTGCCTGTTATAAGAAAGCTTAAGGACAGGCCTATGGTGATGGAGTTTACCGAAAACCTTGCCAGAGAGCTGAAAGAGAAGTTTTATGGCCTCCGCAGAGTTGAAGTGGAAATTGATGACCGGGATATAGGAGGAGCAAGAGGATGGGACTGGATTAAGAAAGGCATACCACTCAGGGTTGAAATCGGTCCAAGAGACATCGCTGAAAATTCTATGTTTGTCGGCAGGAGGGATCAGGAACATAATAATAAAACTTCTTTGGAAAGAAATCGCTTTATAGCTGAAATAACAACCATTCTGGATGAAATACAAAAAAATCTATTTGAGCGAGCTGTTTCGTTTAAAAGACAACATACCATAAAAATTGATAAAACAGACGGATTTAAAAAATTTTTTACCCCTGAAAATCATGAGAAGCCTGAAATTCACGGTGGGTTTGCTTTATCTCACTGGTGCGGATCTGATGAATGCGAATCCCGGATTAAAGAAGATCTTAGCGTTACAATACGGTGCATTCCCTTTGATGTTGAAAATGAAAAAGGGAAGTGTATATACTGTGGACGACCAAGTACAAATCGGGTGGTATTTGCCAAGGCGTATTGAAAATGATCCGTATTAGCGACATAATAGACAAGGTTTCTGAACACAATCCTGACGCAGATATAGATATAATTGACCGAGCCTATATCTACTCGGCAAGAGTCCATGACGGCCAGATGCGTCTATCCGGTGAACCTTATTTGACTCATCCTCTTGAAGTCGCCGGCATTCTTGCAGATATGAAGTTGGATCCTGTCAGCATAGCAGCCGGCCTTTTGCATGATGTTATAGAGGATACCCATTCTACAGAAGAAGAAATCAAGGAAATTTTCGGTCAGGAAGTCGTTCACATTGTTTCCGGTGTAACCAAAATCAGCATTCTTTCCTTTAACAGTTCACAGGCACGCCAGGCAGAAAGTATCAGAAAGATGATTCTCGCTATGGCGGATGATATCCGGGTAATATTAATCAAGCTGGCAGACCGCCTCCATAACATGAGAACACTTCAATTTCAAAAGGAGAGCAAAAAAAAGCGGATCGCCCAGGAAACGCTTGATATTTACGCACCACTTGCTTCCCGCCTGGGTATTTACTGGATTAAAAATGAGCTGGAAGATATCTCATACAAGTATATTTATCCCGAAGAATATTCAAATATTGAAAAATTGATTAGCAAGGATAAAAAGGAGAGTGATAAATATATTGTAAAAGTTAAAAACCTTATCAAGGAAAAGATGGATGAAAATAATCTGAAGTGTAAGATTCTGGGCAGATACAAAAATATTTCCAGTATATACCAAAAAATGGTCAAACAGAATCTGCCGTTTGAAGAGGTTTATGACATTATCGCTTTCAGGATAATCCTTGATACAGTTTCTGACGGCTATAAGGCTTTGGGTCTAATACATTCCCTGTGGAAGCCTGTTCCCAAAAAGATTAAGGATTATATCGCGTCCCCCAAACCAAATATGTATCAGGCGCTGCACACAACTGTTATAGGGCCTTTTGGGGAGCGTATAGAAATTCAGATCAGAACCTGGGATATGGATAAGGTCGCAAAATCCGGAATCGCTGCTCACTGGAGCTATAAAGAAGGGAAAGATGTTGATGAAAGTATAAGTAAAAAATTTGCATGGATTCAGAACCTGGTTGAAAATCAGAAAATTTTCAGGAATCCGGATGAATTTCTTGAAAATGTTCGCATTGATCTATTCCCTGATGAAATATATGTTTTTACACCTAACGGAGAGATAAAATCACTACCCAGGGGCGCCACGCCTGTAGATTTTGCTTATCAAATCCATACGGAAGTGGGCAGTCAGTGCACAGGCGCCAAGGTTAACGGTCGCATAGTTCCTCTCAAACATGAGTTGCAGACAGGCAATATCGTTGATATTATTACAACGAAAAATCATCATCCGAGCAAAGACTGGTTGAATTTTGTTAAAACCGTCAAGGCTCGCTCCAGGATAAGGCAATGGATAAAAACTCAGGAAAAAGATCGCAGCATTACTCTTGGCCGTGAGATGTGCGAAAAAGCCTTTCGCAAGTATCGTCTTAACTTTCATGAACTATTAAAAACAGAAGATATGGACAGAGTCGTTGAGCATTTTGGTTTTAAGACGGCAGATGATTTGATAACAAGCGTGGGCTACGGTAAAGTCACACCCCTGCAAATTATACGAAAAATTGTACCCAAACCCGAAACAGAAGAAGATCATGAATCTATCTTTAATAAGATAATCGGCCGTGTGCGGAAGAAGAAACCCAGGGCAGGTGTAATTGTAAAGGGTGTGGATGATATACTTATAAGGTTTGGCAAGTGTTGCCAGCCTGTTCCAGGGGATGCTATTACCGGCTATATAACAATAGGGCATGGAGTTACTGTCCACCGGACAAATTGTATAAATGCTTTGAAAATGAACCCTGAAAGGCAGATTGATATAGAATGGAACAAGGATGTTACAGAGACATATCCGGTAAAAATTTGCGTTAGTTCTTCTGACAGAGTTGGTTTGTTAGCTGACATTGCAGCCAATATCAGCAAAAGCGGAGCAAATATACTTAATGCGACAACAGAAACAAGAGAAAACAAAATTGTTGATAGTTTTTTTACCCTGGCTGTTGAAGATGTGGAACATTTGGATAGAGTAGTATCAGCTATTAAAAAGGTAAAGCTTGTACATGATGTAAAAAGGGTGCACAATTAAGTAAACGAAGATTTTGAGCGATTGGGTATTAGCAATTAGTTCTAAAAGCTATATTTTTCATTTAACAGCTAACTGCCAAATATACCTTAAAGCCTTATTTAATCATGGTTAGCAGGCATTTCGTTCAGGTACTACTTAACATGAAAACACTACTTATGATATTGGTATCAAAGGTTTTGACAAGTCCGAATTTCGTTTGATGTTCTTAATATATTTGTAGTGCGACGAGAAGTTGCGTATTTTGACGGATAACATTACAAAGGTGATGATATATCCATGTCCGTATAATCGACTTGATGTCCCCTCGTACCTCGGGGACATCGCCCAGGTAGATAAAGAAAAACAAATCCTATCGCAGATAAATCCTTGGCACACGTTCCATTATTGTTGAAACAACTTCATAGTTGATTGTATTTATCGTTGAAGCAATTTCATCAACACTTATCAATGCATTGCCCTGCCTGCCGAAAACAACTACTTCTTCTCCAATTGCAATTTCTGGAATATTTCCCACATCAAGCATGGTCAAGTCCATGCAGATGCGTCCCACGATTGGTGCACTATGGCCGCATACAAGCATGCGGCCTTTTGAGGACAGCAGTCTGTTAAGTCCGTCCGCGTAACCTATTGATACTGTAGCAATAGTTGTGGGCTTTTCAGTCTCATAGGTTGTTCCATAACTTACCTTAAAACCAGCCGGGACTTTTTTTAAATGAATTATCCTTGTTTTTAGTTCCATTGCCGGTTTTAGCTTAATGATGCTTCTGTCCATTTCCTCTGAGGTGTAAAGTCCATAAATTGAAATGCCGGCACGAACCATATCCAGATGGGTTTCCGGCATATTTATTATAGCTGCACTGTTTGCAGCATGAGTTATAGGTATTTCCAGGCCTGCGATGCGTAGCAGGTTAAGAAAGTCCATAAATATTTCAAACTGCTTACCAGCATAAGATCTGTCCGATTTATCGGCTGTTGCAAAGTGGGTGTAAATACCTTCCAGCTCAAGCATGGGTAAGCGAGAAATTGATTCAACCTCACTTACAGAGCTGTCTGTAATTTCCCTCAAAAGCCCAAGCCTTCCCATTCCGGTATCCACTTTTATGTGAACTTTAATTTTTTTACCATACGCGGCTACGGCTTCAGAAAGCGCTCTGGATATTTCGTAAGAATAGACGGTTTGTGTGAGGTCGAACTCAATAAGTTTTTTTGCATGCACTGGAGAAGCATATCCAAAAATCAGAACAGGCGCATTAATACCGGCTTTTCTGAGCTGAATACCTTCTTCAATATTCGCAACACCAAGCGCCTCTGCGCCGTTTTCAAGCGACTGCCGGGCAACTTCAATTATGCCGTGCCCATAAGCATTTGCCTTTACAATGGCCATAAAGCGTGCTTTTGGGTTTGTAATGCGTCGTAATTCACGGATGTTGTGGGCTATGGCTTTAAGGTCAACTTCCGCCCAAACAAGTGGAGAATCCAAGAGAATACCTCAAAAAGTTTATTTGAATTCAGATTTTTAATATTATAAATTATTAACACAACAGAGTTTTAATCAAATAAATTATTTTAAAACCAGCTTTTTAAAAAAAGACTTTGAATAAAAGCAATGTCATTGGTGGGGTTTGCCCTGCAGGGGCTTAATGTTTCATATAAAAGTACTCTAAATTATAAATTCAGTGACGTATTCCGCAACATCTCAATAACTTTTTCCATGTCTGGTGGAATAGGGGATTCAAAAGACATTGCTTCTCCGGTTACAGGGTGCGTGAATTCAAGCCGCCATGCATGAAGCATCTGCCTTGGCACGAATATTGGGAGGTTTTTCGCAGCCTTTTTGCCGCCATAAACAGGGTCACCTACAATAGGATGGTTAATTGCAGCGCAATGAACTCGGATCTGGTGTGTACGTCCTGTCTTTAGATCAAGCTCAAGAAATGTTACACTATTAAAGCGTTCGATTACTTTCCAGAATGTTTTGGCTGAACGGCTTTTTCGGCTTACAGTTGACATCTTTTTTCTGTCAGAAGGATGCCTGCCGATTGGCAGTGAAATTGAGCCTGATTCAAATTTTACAACACCATGGACTAACCCAAGGTAGAGTTTTTTTATCTTTCTTGACTTGAATTGTGCCGCAAGATTTATATGCGCTACGTCATTTTTTGCAGCCACCATGGTACCCGAGGTATCTTTATCGAGCCTGTGAACAATTCCCGGCCTGAGTTTTCCTCCAATGCCTTCAAGCCCTGGGCAGTGATAAAGAAGTCTGTTTACCAGTGTCCCTTTATTATGACCGGGTGCGGGATGAACAACAAGCCCCGGTTCCTTATTTATTACTATTATATGCTTATCTTCGTACAGTATATCTATATTATGGGGCTCGGGTTTTGCCGAAACCGGTTCAGGAGAAGGAATATTAACGCTGATGTTATCACCGGTTTTTACCCGGTAGCCTGGCTTTTTAACTTTTTCTTGAACCAGTATTTCTCCTTTTTGGATGAGGCTGGCCGAGAAAGATCGTGAACAATTGGAAATGTGGGACGCAACAATTACATCAAGACGCCTGCCGGATTCGTGTTCATAAACAAGAATGGTAAAAGCACCTTTGTAGGGCATTGTTGTGAGGAAAAATATTTATAGAGGATCATTCAATAGAGACTCAATTTCCGTCATTATAGTCTCTTCGTCAGTATTTTTGGCTGTTGAAAGTTCACTTAATAACAGTGTCGTTGCTGTATCAAAAAGCTTGCGTTCTCCAAAGGATAGATTCTTTGTTATTTTTAAAAAATAAAGATCTCTAAAAACTTCTGCTACATCATAAAGAGAACCGGTTTTTATTTTATCCATATATTCTCTGTAACGGCGGTTCCATGTCTGGCTATCAATAAGCGATTCTCTATCTTTTTTTATAACTTCGTAAACTTTAGGGATTTCTTTTTTGCTTATTACATCTCTCAGACCGACTGATTCTACATTACAGGTTGGAATCATTATAACCATGCTCTTTTCAAGAACTTTAAGGATATAAAAATCATGTTTTTCGCCGTTTACGACTCTACTTTCAATAGCTTTTATCTTTCCAACTCCGTGGGCAGGATAGACTGCAAGATCACCCACTTTAAATTCTCGAATTTTGTTTTGCTTGTTATTTTCTTTTTTTTCTTTAAGCTTTTTTAATTCCATTTTCAAATACCAAATAATATTATTACGAATAAGGATAAAATTTTATATAAACAGATAATTATATCGCTTATTAGTTGCTGTTTTTTTTGTCTATAATAATCTGAAAAATATTCTTATATCATTAATAAGCCACATAATCAACAAAAAAGGATTGGCAAATAAATGCGCCAATCCTTAGGGCTCGGTCAAAAATAACTGTCAGCATAAATATTTAGTAACTATTCAGGTTATCAGGTTCACTGTTCACGGTTGGCTACTATGTGCTTTTCATCGCTTTCTAACCTTGAACCGTGGAACTTTGAACCTGAGTACTTATTAATTTTTTGTCATTAA
>JAYEFW010000267.1:5771-10659 GCA_034658795.1 Thermodesulfobacteriota bacterium | reverse complement strand
ATGCTTCTCGTTATAGATGTTGGAAATACAGACACCGTAATTGGTATTTACAATGGCAAGGAACTGGTAAAAGACTGGAGAATAAGAACTGTAAATACAATAACGGAAGATGAATTCAATGTTATCGCAGTCAATCTTTTTACGGGAAGTGATATAAAATCTAAAGATATCAGCAGCATTGTCATTTCCTGCGTTGTTTTGCCTTTGGTAGGCATTCTTGATTCTTTTTGCCGTAAATACTTAGGTCGGCATCCATTATGGGTAGATGCAAAGTCTGTCAATATCATGCCGATACTTTACAATAATCCTGATGAGGTGGGGGCAGACAGAATTGCCAATTCAGTTGCTGCATTTGAAAAGTATAAAACCAGCCTGATTGTAGTTGATTTTGGTACGGCAACAACCTTTGATGCAATTTCAGAAGATGGTGAGTACCTGGGTGGAGCAATATGCCCAGGAATCAAGATTTCCGCTGAAGCTCTGTTCTTAAAGGCATCCAAACTCCCAAGGGTTGAGATATTTTCTCACCCGGAAAAAATTATAGGTAAAGACACGGCGAGCAGCATACGGTCTGGTATTATTTATGGATATGCAGGTCTTGTGGATGGAATAGCAAGGCGAATGAAGATTGAAATGGGCGCTGCTCCCAAGGTGATTGCTACAGGGGGGCTATCGGATCTTATGGCTGATGTTTGTGACAGCATAGAAGAGGTTGAACCCTTACTGACTCTTGAAGGGCTGCGCATTATATACGAAAAGTGCTATAGACTTTCAGATAAATAATTTTACTGCGTTATCAGTCAAAATTCTTGACGATGTACACATCAGCACGACTTACTCAGATTTTTCCTTCTATCCTTGTGAAATGAATTATCTGAAAGTCTATATGAAAAACAAGATCAGACATTGCCGGTTTTAGCCAGCGATTCTTTAAATACGTGATAAAATGCAGTGTTGTCGGCTACACTACACTTGAGAATTTTTTGCATTTCATCAACATTATTTACGTTGACAATGATATTGACACTTTTGTTGAAGGCCATCATGTCGTCCATGGTGCGAAAGCGGTTGGTGACAAGGGCCAAAAAGATGTTGCGTCTCGTGTCCATAGCAAGTTGAGCCATGTATTTAAGGATATCATTCTTGTCAGGATCCTGAGTATCGAATAATTCGTTTAGCACCACCAGGTCAAAAACATGAAAGCGCATCTGCTTGAGAGCTTCAACTGCTGACTTTGGTTCCATGGTATTATATTTCATCTTCTCCAGAGCTATTCTGATCTTAGCCCTGCTGGCTGGGTCAGGTTCACACAAAAGAGCTGTTTCTACACCCTCTTCTACAAAATCAAAAGGCTTTTCAGAAGCATCATAAGTGCCGCAAACTACCTCGTCGAATATTGTTTTTTCCAGATCAGGTTTCGGTTTGGCGGTTACGGCCTGGGTCTTTTCGGGCGATGAAGAAGCATCTGGCCGGGTATCTATGGAAATTTTATTCTTACACTTTGGGCAGGTGAGCGAAAAGTTTTTTCCTTTTGGAATCTTTTCATCCGGAATTTTGAATTTACTTTGACACTGTTTGCATATAACTTCCATAATCTTCGTTTCTTACTTGTTTTTTCTATAATCTATGTCCACTTCTAGTTCCTCGATATCGGTAGTAGCCTCGCCACGGGCGCTCTTTACCGAGTCGATTCCACGGCCGACTATACCCCTACGGGAAGCATAGGCCATAGCTGTATCTTCGGTAATAAGGCCCTTTTCGTACAAATTTACGATGTAATCATCAAAAGTAATCATACCAAACGCCTTTCCTGCCTGTATGATTTCGTAAAATGTTTTTCCCTCGGATTCTCCGTGCAAAATCGTATCTTTAGTCCGGAGGTTGGAACCCATGATCTCAAAGGCCGCCACGCGACCGCCGCCTACTTTGGGAAGAAGTCTTTGGCACACTATCCAGCGGACTGTATCGGCAAGCCGGATGCGAATCTGCTTCTCTTCCTCAGTATTGAACATACCTAGGAAGCGGTTAATAGTTTGTCCGGCGTCCACTGTGTGGAGAGTGCTTACTACCAGATGGCCTGTCTCGGCTGCGCTGAGGCCGATCTCAACAGTTTCCCTGTCACGCATCTCACCGACCAGTATTACCTTAGGGGCCTGGCGGAGAGCAGCCCGTAAACCGCTGGCAAAACTGTCGAAATCAGTTCCCATCTCTCTCTGGTTGAAAGTAGCCTTTTTGTGCGGGTGTTGAAATTCTACAGGGTCTTCAAGCGTTAATATGTGGACTGATTTGCTTTCGTTAATTTCATTAAGTACTCCGGCCAGAGAAGTAGATTTTCCGCTTCCTGTGGAACCGGTCACCAGAATAATCCCGTTTTTTTCCTGGGCCAGCTTGTAGAATGCCTCGGGAAGTGCCAGTCCCTTGCAGGTTGGAATTTCGGTTTCGAGTTTTCGGAGGACAATGGAGTAGTTGCTTTGCCTGGAAAAAATATTCACCCTGAAACGTGCTTTGCCTGGAAGTTCATAAGACAGATCGCACGATCCCTCTTTCAGAAGAATATCTGTAAGACGTCTGTCCTGGTTGATCAGGTTTAGAGCGAAAATTTCAGTCTGAAACGGTGTGAGTTCATGAAAAGGAGGATCCATCTCTACGCTGGTAAGCTCGCCCGAAGTTTCTACCTGAAAGGGCTTGCCGACAGAGATATTCAGATCGGAAACATTATCGTATGCATCAAGCATCCTTGTCAGTATATGATCAATTTCCTGTTTTTTCATGAAATAACCTATCCTAAAATTATGCGACCTGTGCGGTTAGCTTTTAGCCATTAGCTGTTAGCTTTTGGATAAAACTGTTCAACATCCTTTTTACCTCATTGGCTTGTTGATTAAGTTCTCTAAAATTTCTCATTTCCACCCCTTTTCAATGCTAAGGGCTAAACGCTAACAGCTAATGGCTAAACCGCACAGGTCGAAATTATGCTTCGGTGAAGTCTGTTGGGGGTTTCTTCAGAAGAGGCCTGAATTTTGCCTTATCATTAGCTTTTGCGTAAGCTTCTTCAGGACTTATCATCCTTTTGGTACACATTTCCATTATAGCGTCATCTAAAAGCTGCATACCGTATTTCTTTCCTGTCTGAATCATCGAAGCAATTTGATAGGTTTTTGCTTCTCTTATCAGATTTCTAACCGCAGGAGTTGCAATCAATATTTCAAGAGCGGCACAACGCCCCTCCTTGTCAATTCTCTTAAACAGTACCTGTGCTATGATAGCTCTGAGTCCGTCAGAAAGCGTGGAACGTATCTGTGACTGTTCGCTTGCAGGAAAGACCTCAATAATACGATCAACTGTTTTAGCAGCGCTGGAAGTATGCAATGTGCCGAAAACAAGATGTCCTGTAGATGCGGCTTCTATGGCAAGCGATATAGTTTCAAGGTCCCTCATTTCACCAACCAGAATAATGTCCGGATCCTCACGTAGAGCGCCACGCAAGGCTGCGCTAAATGACTTGGTATGAAGACCAACCTCACGGTGGTTTACAATACAAGCCTTGCTTTTATGAACAAATTCGACTGGATCTTCGACAGTAATTATATGATCTTTACGGCTATGGTTTGCCACATCAATTATTGCTGCCAATGTGGTCGATTTGCCGCTACCTGTAGGACCTGTTACTACGACGAGACCTCTTGGAAGTAATGCCAGCTTGGGTATTACAGAAGGAAGGCCAAGCTGTTCAGCGGTCAATATTGTAGCTGGAATTTCCCTAAAAACTGCAGCAGCGCCATTTTTCTGCATAAAAAAATTTGCCCGGTATCTGGCAAGGCCAGGTATTTCATAGCCGAAGTCAACATCTCCCGTCTCTTCAAATATCTTGATCTTGTCTTCGGGCGCAATCTCATAGAGCATGCTTTTCAGCTCATCAGTATCCAGTATCTTATATTTGACCCTTTCTATATCTCCTCTTATTCTGAGTGCCGGTGGTTGTCCTGCAACAAGATGAAGGTCTGAAGCGCCCTGCTCATTCATCAACTTGAAAAACGCGTCTATTTTTGCCATTTGCTACTCCAGCCTATCCACCTGAATAGTTACGTTTTTTTAGTAATTTCAATTTAGAGTCTTCTTCATCCGATGTTTCCATACTTTCTTTTCCTATTTCAAGAAGTTTTGAATGAGACTCTATTACAGAACGGATTTGAACTTCGATTTGCATGCGCTGTCTTTTAAGTTCAGCTATATCTTCATGCAACTGCGCCAGCCTGCTATGTGCTCTGTTGAGTATTTTTTCCGCTCTGACTTCTGCCTCAGCTATGACTAATTCAGATGATTTTCGAGCATTTTTTTTCATCTGCTCAAGGACTTTCTGAGAATTAAGCATAGCGCGCTTAAAGGTTTCTTCGCGTTCCTTGTATCCCTGACTTTCAAGCTTTAGCATTCTAATTTTCTCATGCAGGCTCACGTTTTCATGCTGCAATGAAGCAAAAGAATCGGCAATTTGTTCAAGGAATTTATCTACCTCACGAATATCAAATCCTCTAAATCTAACCTTGAACTGCTGTTGTTGAATATCAAGTGCTGTAGTTTTCATTATATCACCTATATTATAATAAATTAGCAGACAGTCTTATTAAGCTGCTTACAACAAAAGTTCGTAAGAAAATCACTCCGAGCAAGACAATAATTGGAGAGAAATCAATCCCTCCGAAACTAACAGGTATGAATGCTCGAACGCGATATAAAACAGGTTCTGTAACATTATGGATAAAACGAACAATAGGATTAAAGGGATCCGGATTAACCCAGGAGAGTATGGCTCTTGCTATAACAATCCACATGAATAGAAGTAAAACAAGGTCAAGAACCTTTGCGATTGCCATTAACAGATACCCAATTA
>JAYEFW010000267.1:0-5671 GCA_034658795.1 Thermodesulfobacteriota bacterium | reverse complement strand
TTCTTAATAAGACTTATGGTATTTCTGTAATGCAAAATAATTTTAAAGTTTTTTCGGAATGCGAAATTATAGTTATTGCAGTAAAACCTCAACATATATATCAGGTTCTCTCACAAATTTCAGAGCATGAAGGCTACCGGATACCAAATCGAAAGATAGTTATTTCTATTGCAGCAGGAATTCCTTTACGTAAAATTGAGGCTTTACTTTACAATTCTCTTGATAATAATTCTATAGAAAAATTGCCGATAATAAGAGTAATGCCAAACACGCCGGCCCTGGTCCTGGCAGGAATGTCCGGCATGAGCGCCAACAAATATACCAAAGCAGAAGATTTAAACACAATAAAGATAATTCTTGAAGCTATAGGCAAAGTAATTGAATTTAAAGAAGAAGACCTGGATGCAGTTACCGCTCTTTCCGGATCAGGGCCTGCATATGTTTTTTATATTGCTGAAGCTATGATAGAGGGAGGTATCAAAGTCGGACTGGAGCCGGATAAGGCCGCCATGCTGACAGTTGCAACTATACAGGGTGCCCTTAAACTCATGGAAGAAAGCAACGAATCTCCTGAAATTTTGCGCCGGAAGGTGACTTCTCCAGGAGGAACTACTGAAGCGGCTTTCAAGGTTTTGGAGAAAAACAGAGTTAAACAAAATGTAATAGAGGCTATAAAGGCAGCCACAATACGCTCAAAAGAGTTAAGCCGGTAGGGATTAAACCATGTTTATTGAGACGATAACATATCCAGCAGCTTTTTTTGCAGGACTTCTTTCTTTTTTTTCCCCTTGTATTCTGCCGATTATCCCATCATATTTTACTTTTATAACGGGTTTTTCCATAGAAGAGTTGACTACGGACTGTAATGCAGAAATTAGAAGGAAAGTATTTTTATCAACAGTATCATATGTTTTAGGTTTTTCTTTTGTTTTTGTGCTTATGGGAGCTTCAGCTTCATTGTTTGGAAATATCATTTACAAGTATAGTAATTTTATAAGAATAACGGGTGGTATTTTAATAATAATATTTGGGATGCACTTAATCGGCTTAATCCGCATCCGTCAACTTTATCATGATAAACGGATTCACATAGTTAAAAAACCGTTACATTTTTTAGGGCCTTTTTTAATTGGTATGGCTTTTGCCGCGGGCTGGAGCCCTTGCATAGGTCCTTTATTAGGCTCAATACTTGTTCTTGCCAGCAATCAGGAGAATGTATGGCAGGGAGTTATGCTTCTTGTAGCATATTCCGCAGGACTGGCAATGCCTTTTGTTTTGGTGTCTATATTTGTTAATTTTATGCTTAAATTTATCAAAAAAGCATCTAAGATTTTAAATTATGTAAATATTTTTGCAGGTATTTTTCTTATTCTTATCGGCCTGTTTCTTATATCAAACAAAATGTATCTATTAACTTTTTTTGGATAAAACGATGAAAAATATATTTAAATATGCTTGTTTTTTAACAGTAATAGTTTTTATTTTATCTTCGCTTTCTGTCAGTTTTGCTTCTTCAAAACGCATAAACTGGTATACATACAAACAAGGGCTTGAGCTGAACAAAAAAGAGGGCAAAAAGATATTTTTATACTTTTATGCTGACCAGTGTACTTACTGCAAAAAAATGGATAAGGAAACGTTCAATGATTATTCAGTTGCTTCCTATATAAATAACAACTTTATTCCCATAAAGGTAAACTCTGACAGAGAGGTTAAGATAGCGTTGGCTTTTGGCGTAAGAGGGTTGCCATCTACCTGGTTTATTGCAGAAAATGGAGAAAGAATTAGCAACTTGCCTGGTTACATACCTCCTAAAAGTTTGCTTAATATTCTTAAATATATAAATACAGATAGTTTTAAAGAGATGGCCTTTAGAAAATTTATGGGCAATATGTAACTGCTTTGGGTTTTACAATGAGTTATGGAATTTTAGGACCTTGCTTTGAAAACCAGTAAAGATATCTTTTTATCAGTCGTATTGCAATAGAGACTATTACTCCCGCACTCATCACTACCATAAGGACGGGCACCCAGATATATTCATTGTATTCTGTTTTTTCAACCGCCTCTAATATGCCGGCAATGCCAAACAGAAAGACAAGCGACATGAATCCAATAACTGTATAACAAGCCTTTTCAGTATCATACCACGGTACTATTACTTTTCTGAATAATGGATTTTGGTCAAGGGGCATATTACTCCTTTAGTATTTCAAAATTAATTATAACATGTACTCCATTGATAGATCAAGATGTGGAATTAAATTATGACAAAAAAAAGATTGATGAACAGACGGTTAATCAGCTTTTTCTTCTTCAGCGTATTTCTTGGCAATATTTGGGGGTGTGCTTTGCCTGTAAAGAAGCTTTTTATAAAAGATATATCAGAATCATTTGAAGTGGGCACCATTATTTCTGCAGAAACCGGCAAGCCTGTATCTTATGAGTATCTCATTAATGATCTTGAAGATGTCCAGGTAATTTATGTCGGAGAAAGGCATAATGACCCATCACATCATGATATTCAGCTTAGATTAATCAAAGAAATTTTCAAGTCGCATCCATATATTGCTGTAGGCATGGAAACATTTGATCGATCATACCAGCAGATTCTTTATCTTTGGTCTGATGGTGAACTGAATGAAAAAGAATTTATGGAAAAAATGCACTGGTACGCTAACTGGAGGTTTGATTTTGAATTATATAAGGATATTCTACTTTTTCTAAAAAATAACAGAATAAGAATAGTTGGTCTTAATCTTCCTTTCCATATTCCGCCAAAGATAGCCATTGGCGGAATCGAGAGCCTTTCTGACGATGAAAAGAAAAACCTTCCAAAAGAAATAGACACCTCAAACGTCGGCCACAAAGCCTATTTAGAAAAAATATTCGAGGAACACAAAGTCAAAGGAAGGGAAAAATTTGAGAATTTCTATATGGCCCAATGTGTATGGGAAGAGATGATGGCTGAATCAATCTCACAAAATTTGAAGGGGAATCCGATGATAGTGCTTGTTGGAAATGGTCATATTGTGCATAAATTTGGAATTCCAGACAGAGCATTTCGCCGCACGGAAGCTTCGTTTAAAACTATCTTTCTCGCACCGGCAGGCAGTGGAGCTGAAGCCGAACTTTCTTTTGCAGATTATATTTGGGTAACCCCTTCGATTAATAAGCACCATATGGGGCGGAGACCTCACGGTCACAGATATAGACTTTCAGATAAATAATTTCACTGCGTTATCAGTCGTCGACGTATAACTAATACGCCTTCCTCCTTCTGGCCTTGTGAAATTAATTATCTGAAAGTCTATAGTGTCCGAACGAAAGTTGCTGTTTCCCCCGATTTCTGCGTCAAGTTCTTCTGATTGCAGTATATTATATTGTTTTTGTTATCAATATCAATGCAATGGCGATAATCGAAAATATTCATAAGAAAAATGGTATGAAAAAAAGAGCATCACAAAAAGTTCTGGTTACAGGTGGCGGAGGCTTTTTAGGAGGAGCGATAGTTAAGCTGCTGGTGGAAAGAGGCGACCATGTCCGAAGCTTTTCCCGCAGCTATTACCCGGAGCTTGCATCAACTGGAGTAGAACAGTTTCAGGGAGATATCGCTGATAAAACCTCTGCAGCAAATGCATGCCGGGGAGTTGATCTTGTATTTCATGTTGCAGCTAAAGCCGGTGTATGGGGAGCTTATTCCGATTATTACAGAACCAATGTTACAGGAACTCAAAATATTATTGAGGCCTGTAAAAAACATAATGTTTCAAAACTTGTCTATACAAGCTCGCCAAGCGTTATATTTGATGGAACAGATATGGAAGGTGTAAATGAATCCTGTCCATACCCAACCAATTATAATGCATACTATCCAAAAACAAAAGCCCTTGCCGAACAGGCTGTAAGAGCTGCCGGTGCCGATTTATTAACTGTAATACTAAGACCGCATTTGATATGGGGTCCAAAAGACAGCCATATAGTTCCAAGAATTATTTCAAGAGCAAAACAGCTATTAATAGTCGGTAACGGCAAAAATCTTGTGGATACGATTTACATAGACAATGCTGCTTATGCCCATATTCTTGCTGCAGAAAAACTGGATGAAAATCCAAGTATTTCAGGAAACATTTATTTCATCAGCCAGGGAAAACCTGTTTTATTATGGGAAATGATAAACAACATTTTAAAAGCAGGCGGGCTTCCTCCTGTTAAACGTTCAATATCACACAAAGCTGCATGGCTTATTGGAGCCATTCTCGAACTTGTTTATAATATAACAAATATTAAAAGCGAACCTGAAATGACGCGTTTTGTTGCAAATGAACTTGCAAAATCCCACTGGTTTGATATAAGTGCCGCCCAAAATGATTTGGGGTACATTCCATGCGTATCTACGAAGGAAGGGCTAAAGCGACTTGAATTCTGGTTAAAAGGAGTTAAAAATGAGTTTTACAGACATACTGCCTATTGGAAAATGGGTTGAATTTGAAAATGAAATACACAGAAAATCCGGCCTTAATGCTAATGTTTACAACATCAATGGAATCAGAATAACCGATAATACAAACTGGGCGAACAGGCTTTGTCCTGTTATTAAGGCAAACGACAAGGGAATAAACTTTATTTGTGCGGTTGCAAATATGAACATGGCTTCTCAGGCAAAGCTGACCGGTGAGCCCATTATAGAAGAATGTGATGCAGGCCTGATTAAAATAGCCGCCCCCATATTTATCGGCGACGAATTTATAGGAACAGTTGGAGGCTGCGGACTTTTAATTGAAGAAGGAGAAGTTGACTCTTTTCTTATAAACAAAATAACCGGTATTGATGAAAATAAGATAGAAAGCCTTTCAGATGACATTAAGACAATTTCAAAAGAAGAGGCTCAAGCTATAACAGATTATACCTGGGACCGGATTAACCGGTTTGTCAGAAATTATGTGAACAAACAACATTCAGTATCATTAAGCGCATAGCGCCAAGGTGTTTTGATAACCTGTGCAGTTCAACCACCAAAACTTCCTTGACCCATAAGATTAGCCCATGTTAAGGAACAGGGACGAAATAACTTACCCAAGTAGGCGCATAGTTGGGGAAGTTATTTAGTCCCCGTTCCTAAGAATACATGCGGGTTTAAAATTTATCTGAAAAACACTACTTATCAGGGGGTAACAATGAAGCTTATAGATATCGCACCAGTCGAGGTATGGCATCGCCTTGCGCAGGAAATTTATGATAAATTCGGATTTAACGGAAGCATTGTAGATAGAGACGGAGTTGTGGTTCATCCGCCGGCAGGATGGGCTAATAAGATTTGTCCGGCTATAAAAGGAAATGACGATAGCCGGGTGGTTTGTTCGTCCGCACAGCTATCCATGGCCGAAACCGCGCGCACCACGCAAAAAGCGGTGATTAAAAAGTGCGATGTCGGCTTTACCAAATTTGTAATACCTGTATTTGTTAATGAAGAGTTTCTGGGCACTGCGGGCGGATGCGGTATTTTTGTTGAGGGTGGAGAACTGGACGATTTTTATATTTCAAAGCTCCTCCATATAGAAGAAGAACAAGTAAAAAAACTCATGGAAACTGTAAAAACAAGCTCTATAGATAAGCTGGAAGCAGCAGTCGAATTTGTACAAAATAGGATAAAAGAACTTACACCTTCTTC